>SUZP01000026.1 GCA_015059865.1 Rikenellaceae bacterium
TTGAAAAGCGTGATGAATATGGCTCAGCCAGACAATCGTATTTTTTCTTATCCATTGCCAATTCTCACGTGAGTTCTTCTTAAAGGTTTGATAATCATAAATTCTATATCAAACTTCATCAAATATAGAAAATAATTGACAATTGACGAATTGGCAATTAAAGATTTTTTATTTAGGCCTGCGGCGCAATCGCTCTCCGCGTGCGCCAAAAAAGCCAACGGCTTTTTCAAATTGATAATTGACGAATTGACAATTGACAATTAAAGGAATTTTTAATTCTTAATTCTTTTTGGGGCCAAGAGGCCCCAAAAAAAGGAGCTCGCGCATCACTGCGAAAGCCCCTCCCAACAACTTGATGAAAAGAATGTTACCACTCTGTTGTGTCGGTCTCTGTGCCGAAGCCATCCAAGCCGAACGATGCGCTCGCTTGATAGCCGCGCTCAGCTGCTACCTCATACGCCATAACCTCTGGTGTTATATATGTTTTTGTCATAATCAAAATTGCTTTAATTGTTAATTTACTCTGTGGCGCTATTGTACTCGATAACCATATTATTTGTACAGCCCTCTACTGTTGTCTTCGTAAGACGAGTGTCTTTGTAACCCATCACACCATCCACAGCATTCGCAGCGTTATCTGCGCCTTTAATTACTATCTTCTTATCTGTATTAGCTTCGCCGTTTGTGCAATCTGTTATTTTGAAAACATTACTAGTAGTGCTTGTACTATGAGAATTATCTAACCAGTTTGAGCCCATAACACCTCCTACAAATGTCAATGGAGTGGTAGAAGTTGAACTTGGAACATCCACAGTTATGCTTCCATAGTTGCCCAATTCAGTGAAACTTAAAGTAGAAACAGTACTTGTATGAGCGTATGTTAAACCTATGACACCACCAACAAATGCTTTCTTCGACATTGTTTGTTGTACATCCAACAATACATCGGCGCTGTTTGTACATTTAGATAATGAGATTGCATTTCTGTCAATATTTACACTTCCGGCATAACCAGCTGCTCGTACCGCACCGAAGCCAACAACACCGCCCACGGAAGAGATACCTGTTATGGTATTAGCATTGAATTTAACACTCTTTCCGGTATTGTCGCAATTTGACACTGTGATACGACCATAGAAGTAGGCAGCCACTCCCGCAATATGATACTCTCCTGCAATGCTACCAGTAGATGTTGCTACTACATCTCCACTATTATCACAATTTTTCAATGTAACATTACAACCATGAAGATGCTGCAGATTGCCAAAACAACCTCCTATGCAAGAGATTCCTGTGGCGGTAGAATCACCGGTTAGATTTACTTCAATTTTGCCGGAATTGTAACAGTCGGTTGCTGAGGTATAGTATCTTGCACCTGATGTTCCAATAACATCGTAAGCTAAAATGCCTGCCATGTGGATAGCTGCTGATGTACCGAGGTTTGCAGATAAGTTAGCACTATTGCTACAATTGGTAAATACTGCAGTGGTCTTAGTAGTTGTTGATGTTGTAGCTTCATAGTTATTAACTCTACTGATAACGCCTCCAACAACTAAGGTTGCATTAGTGTTTCCAGTTACAAGAATAGCTCCTTTGTTGGTGTTATTCTTAATGGTAATAACTTTTAGGCTAGGAGTTCCGCTATACGAATCGCCAACAAGACCGCCAACCCAAGTTGATACAGATGTAGCACCCTGAGTCAAATTTACGGTAATAGCGCAGTTGTTCACGCAGTCACTGATAGCCCAATTGCTGGTAGTATTAGATACATAACCTACCAAACCACCAATCTTGTTGGCAACACTTGTCTCGCGTGTAAGAGTAATTGTTCCCTCAGCCGAGCAGTGTGAGATGCTTGCGCCAGTGTAGGTATTAACCAATGCACCAGTGTTTGCCGAAGCGTAGTCGCTTGCGATAGCAACGCCCTTCAAGTGAACACCCTTGATAGTAGCCGCAGTTGCATTGAACAATGGAGCCTTCAAACCCTTGATAGCGTAGCCGTTACCGTTGAATGTAGCAGTATAAGCAGCAGCGTCGATTGAAGCCCAGTCGTCGCTAACCTCGATATCATTTACCAAAACAGCATTGCGAGTGTCGCCACCCTCAACAGCAGTCTTAAACTTCTTCAAGTCGTCGTAAGTAGCAATCACATAGTTAGTTGTCTCATCTGCTGGCTCAAATGTGAGGTTATTTGTAAACTCACGAACTGTGCCCGCATTAATCGGCTTAGTGCTGTCGGTTGTAACGATCTTGTATGAATAAGCTATTGCTTTTGTAACAACACCCATTACCTCCTCTTTCTCTGTTTCAGCCTCCAAGGTTACATACAACTCGCCATACACGCCGGCAGGAACTGCTACATGGATATATGTAGGCTCAGCTGTCAAATCAACACCTTCGCTAAAAGTGTAGGTAATAACATCGGATGTAGCACCATTTACAGGGGTGAGTTTACCCTCAGCATCAACATTGAACGCACCTGCGATAGGCTTGCGGTCTACGGTCGAGATACGAACAGATTTAAGAGTCTCCTCATTGTCAGATACCACACCAATCTTCAATACGCCAGTCAAGTGGTTGAGCTTAACACTGCTAAGGTCGGTTGTATAACAATACATTACAGCTGCACCATTACCGAAAGTGGTGTTGCTTGTGTGAGTCTGCTCAGCTGCAAAAACAACCTGATTAGTTGTACCCTCTACCGCTGGATAAGCGATGAAATAAGGCGCACTGCCAAAGCTGTTGCCGAAGGTAAATGTTGCGGTTGTTGCGCCAGCCTCATCTGCTGCAAGAGCGTTTGATACCGAGCCATTTACCGAAATAGCATCGCCCGCAGCCCAAGTGAGTGGGTAGGTGGTTTCGCCTTCGCCCTTAACTCCGAGCTGAGTACGGGTGTCGTCGAGCGACAATGTGAGAGTTGTCTGACCTCCGTTGAGATTTACTCCGAGGTCCTCAGTTGCATCTGTGGTACAAGCTATTACGCCTGCAACCGCTGCAACTGCCATGAAAAGTTTAAAAAATCGTTTCATTGTTGTTTTAGTTTGATTTTAGTTTTTTTTGGTTAAAAATTTATGTTTAAAAAAGTTTTGTTTTTGTTTCTGTTTTGCGAACTCCTGCCCTTGTCAAGGCGCAACTATTATGGCGGCGCAGTCTGCGACTGCTTTATGGCGACGGGCTTTAAGCCCTTGATGGCGGCGCTCACCTCGTTCGCTTTATGGGGAGCGCGAGAAAGTAATTAAAAATTAAGAATTAAAAATTAAAAATTCCTTTAATTGTCAATTATCAATTGTCAATTGTCAATTTGAAAACTCCTCACTCCTCACTCCTCACTAAATAAAAATTTATGCAAACAGCCCTAAACTCTTGGCAATCAGCTACTTAAAACCCCAAAATCCCCCCCCCCGAATTTTTCGGGGGAGGGATTTTGTCTCCGCACTTTGCTATTTCATTGCAAAAATACAAAAAAATAGATAAAAAAAACAATGTTTTGCGTAAAAAAAAAAGAGGCCGATTTTATCAATCAACCTCAATGCGTATATAAATATAGGTATATCTCTACAAATTATCCTTCTCGATATCCTTGAAGTAACGATAGGTGCCGACCTTCAACTCAACGGTAGCCTGCTCATCACAAACAATCATTCCGTGAGGATGTACCTGAATGGCCGAAGCGGTGCAAGTGTGAGAGTATGCCCCCTCAATTGCATTGTGGATGGCTGTCGCCTTCTTGTGTCCGTATGCCAAGATTATAACCTCCTTAGCCGACAATACCGTAGCGATACCCACAGTCAAGGCCAACTTAGGTACCTTGTTTACATCGTTGTCGAAGAAACGCGAATTGACAAGTATGGTGTCGTAGGTCAAGGTCTTTACGCGTGTGCGCGAGTTGAGCGACGAGAATGGCTCGTTGAATGCCAAGTGTCCATCTTCGCCAATACCACCTAAGAATAGGTCGATACCGCCTGCGGCAACAATCTTTGCCTCGTACTCCTCGCACTCCTTTGCGAGGTCGGGTGCGTTGCCATTGAGTATATTTACATTTGCAGGGTTGATGTCGATGTGGTTGAAGAGGTTGTTCCACATAAATGAGTGGTAGCTCTCAGGATGCTCCTCAGGAAGACCTACATATTCATCCATATTGAATGTTACGACATTCTTGAACGAAACCTTGCCCGCCTTATACAATTCGATAAGGTGCGCATAGGTTGAGAGTGGGGTAGAGCCCGTAGGCAAGCCAAGAACAAAACGACCACCTGCTGCCTCCTTTTCGTTGATGCGCTTAACAATGTACTCTGCGGTCCAGCGACCTGCATCTTGTGAGTTGTTGTGAATGATAAGTCTCATAATCACTGTATTTTTAAATTAAAACATCTTTACAAAGACCTCTATGGCCTGATATTCAGCCATTCCAAGGTCGTTGTATTGTTTAGCTGTAGTCTGTGTTCGCTCCTCGCTGCGCTGCCAAAACTCGCGTGGGTCATCGCCCGGAAATGGTACAATATCCTTCTGCGAGAGGTGGCGATAGATGGCGTGACGCTTCATTATCATCTCGTTTGGCGAGAGTGGCACGGCCATATCCACCGAGCCCAAATCCCACTCCATCCACGCTCCACGATAGAGCCAGAGGTGGCAATCCTTGAACCACTCCTCATTGCGCACCTCCTCGATAGCCTCCAAGACTATCTCTATGCAGGTGCGATGTGTGCCGTGAGGGTCTGAGAGGTCGCCTGCGGCGTAAATCTGGTGTGGCTTAATCTCGCGCAATAACTCTGCTACAATGTCGATATCTGCTTTGGTGTAAGGGCTTTTGCGAATACCTCCGGTTTCGTAGAATGGCAGATTTAGGAAGTGTGCGTTGGTGTCGGGATTTAAACCAAACGAGCGTACCGAAGCGCGAGCCTCCGCACGACGAATACTGCCCTTGATGTTGAGCAATTCGCGTGGCTCAGGCTCACCGGGTATCTTGCTCTTGATGATACGCTCAACCTTGGCATATTCATCGGCAAAACCCAACTCGTGTGCAACATCTATATTCTGCAATACCACATCGTCGTGCACCGCAACATTTCCTGAGGTCTCGTAGGCAACATGAACATTATGTCCCTGCTGTACAAGGCGGATAAATGTTCCTCCCATCGAGATAACATCGTCGTCGGGATGCGGCGAGAATATCAATACACTCTTGGGATATGGAGCCGACTTTACGGGGCGTGTCGAGTCGTCAGCATTTGGCTTTCCACCCGGCCAACCCGTGATAGTGTGTTGCAGGTCGTTGAAGACATCGATATTTATTCTGTCGTAGGCACGACCTTGCTCCAACAACTCGCCCAACGAGTTCTCGAGGTAGTCTTGATAGGTGAGCTTCAAGATTGGCTTCTTCACCACGCCACACAACCATACCACAGCCTTACGAATGAACTTTGGAGTCCACTCGCACGAGCCAACAAGCCAAGGTGTCTGCACGCGTGTAAGCTGCGAAGCGGCACCCTCGTCAATAACCAAGTCGATGTTGTTGTGCTCTTGAAGATAAGAGGCCGGTACCTGAGGTGTGATGTCGCCCTCGACGATGCGGCTGACGATATTTGCCTTATTCTCACCCCAAGCCATTACTATAATACGCTCAGCACTCATTATGGTACCGATGCCCATTGTGATAGCCATCTTTGGTGTATTCTCCAAGCCATTAAATGACTTGGATTGCACCTTGCGAGTGTTGTACGAGAGCTGCACAAGTCGTGTCTTCGATTTGGCGTAGGAGCCGGGCTCGTTGAAACCTATCTGGCCATCCTCGCCAATGCCCAGAATCATCAGGTCGATACTGGCCTTGTCGTAGTTGGCGCAGAAGTTTGGCAACTCCTCGCGTGGGAGCGTGCCATCAGGAAAGTTTATATTCTCAGGGCGAATATCTACATGGTTGAGTAGCTCCTCGTGAGTACGATAGTTGCGACTCGCCTTCTCTTTTGGGGATATAGGATAAAATTCGTCAAGACTATAAACAGCAACATTGGCAAAGCTAATCTCTCCACATTCATAGCGTCTTACAAGCTCACGATAGAGACCGATAGGCGTTTTTCCTGTGGTCAAACCAAGCACAAAAGGTCTTTCGGCATTGTGAGCCTTTATCGCCTTTACAATGCACTCCGCTACATATTGCACTCCGCTATATTCGCTCGTGTGCACCTGTGTTGCAATGCGCTCATAACGCTGCGTCAAATCCTTGAATGCCTCATCTGCTATCAGACCGCCATCCTTTGGTAATCCGTACTTGCTGTTCATTAGTTGTAACCCTATTGTTAAATCATATACAATCTTCTACTCCTCCGAATCTGCCTCGGCCATTGTGTGATAAACATTTACCACATCATCGTCTTCTTCCAACTTCTCGACGAGCTTCTCGACAGCCTCACGACCCTCTGCATCGAGCTCCTTCGTATCGGTTGGGATACGAACTGACTCTCCCGATACAATCTCGTAACCTTGGTCATCCAACCACTTCTGGATAGCGCCGAACGACTCGTATGGAGCGTATACATTGATACCATCCTCCTCAACATAGAACTCGTCTACACCGAGGTCAATCATTTCGAGCTCCAACTCCTCAGGGTCTGCACCCTCAGCCTTGAACTTGAATACGCACTTATGCTCGAACATAAAGCCTACCGAACCCGAATTGCCGAGTGTACCGCCACACTTGTTGAAGTACATACGAATATTAGCTACTGTACGATTTGTATTGTCTGTTGCAGTCTCCACCAAGAAAGCTACACCATTAGGACCATATCCCTCGTATACCACCTCCTTGTAATCAGCTGCATCCTTCTCTGTTGCTCTCTTAATAGCTCTCTCTACATTCTCCTTAGGCATATTCTCTGCCTTCGCATTCTGCATCAAGATACGCAATCTCGTATTTGCCGATGGGTCACTACCTCCTGCCTTTACTGCAATCTCAATCTCCTTGCCAATCTTTGTAAAGACACGGGCCATATGTCCCCATCTCTTCATCTTTCGCGCTTTGCGATACTCAAATGCTCTTCCCATACTTTTTTCTTTTTTATTATTGTTTGTTTGTTAACTTATTACTTCCTGTTTTGTAAATCGTTCCGATGGACTCTTTTTGCACTGCTCTTCGGGCAAGCAAAATGCTCACATAGGCCTCCTATGTTGCGCTCTTCGCTTTCCGCTTTTTTTGTGCAGTGAAATTATATTTCACTTACAACCCACAAAAATATAAAATATCACGCTAAAATTCAACTTTTCGCGAAAAATTTTGCAAAACCAAAAAAAAGATATACCTTTGCGCTCGGAAAGATGGCAGAGTGGTCGAATGCGCCGGTCTTGAAAACCGATGAGCTGAGAGGCTCCGGGGGTTCGAATCCCTCTCTTTCCGCTTCAACAAAACAGCGATGAGTTTTTCATCGCTGTTTTTGTTTTCTCGGAAAGAGAGGGATTCGTCAGTCGGTGGCGTTTCGGGTGACTTGTCTTCGTTCGGTTGTTGTTTGCTACCGCAAATTCTTGTCTTTGTCTGATGTTTGTCTTTGAAAGCAGGCTTTCAGACTACATCAGCCAATGCCAACAATCTTCGATTGCAACAACCTCACTGCGGTCACCTCTCAACTGCTGCGACCGTTCGAATCTCGATTGTGGGTAAAAAAGGGCGGATGTGTAGAGAGGGGTTCGTCAGTCGGTGGCGTTTCGGGTGACTTGTCTTCGCTCGGTTGTTGTTCAAACAGGTTCTTAGTCTTCGTCTCGCTCAACCTTCAATTTTTTGGCGGTCTTGACTCCGAGCTCGCGGATGCCCTCTACGCGCGAAAGGAGATTGCCCTTGCCACTCGACAACTTCTTGTAGGCCTCTTCGTAGACCTCGCTTGCCCTGCCAAGGTGCTTGCCTATATCCTCCAAGTCGCCCACGAAGTTTACGAACTTGTCGTAGAGTTTTCCCGTCTCGTCTGCAATCTTCAAGGCATTTTTGGTCTGCTTGTCGCGTATCCAAAGTTGATACATCAGTTTCAGTACCGAGATAAGATGTGTAGGGCTAATAATCACAATATGACGCTGGTAGGCACTCTCCCACAAATCCTTGTCGGCATTCAATGCCGCCAAGTAAGCCCCCTCGTTCGGCACAAACATCATCACAAAGTCGGCCGCATTTTGAACATACTTCGGATACTCCTTGCGTGCCAACTCGTCAATATGTTGTTTCACCGAGCGCAGGTGCGCCGCCAATGCCGCAGGTTGCTCCTCTGCCGAAGCGTTTATATAGTCGGTATATGCTGTAAGTGATACCTTCGAGTCGATAACAAGACTCTTGCCCTCAGGTAGATAGAATACCGCATCGGGGCGCAGCTGTCCGCCATCTTCGCTCTTTATCTTTGTGCCATCTTCATTCTCGGTCGCTTGCAGGATATAGTTTACACCCTCCTCCAAACCCGACTTTTCGAGCAGCTGTTTCAGAAGCATCTCGCCCCAATCGCCCTGCACCTTCGAGTTGCCTTTGAGCGCCAAGGTGAGCTCCTTTGCCTCGCGACTGATGGTGTTGTTCAAATCGGTCAAATCCTTGATTGTATCGCGCAACGATTTAACCTCGCTGACTTCACCCGTGTAGCAGTCGTGAATGGTCTTTTTGAGGTTTTCCAAATCGCTCTTGAAGGGTGTAAGTATCTCGCCGAGCTGGTTGCGGTTACTCTCGCGCATAACTCTCGACTTCTCGTCGAAAATCGAGGCGGCAATCTCGCGAAATGCCATCTCCGACTCTGTGCGCAGGTTCTTGCGCTCCTCCGCTTGTTGGCGCAGCTGCTCCTGTAAACGGGCATTTTCGGACAGCAACGAGGTATTCTCTGTGCGGTATATTGCCAATTCTGACTTTGTCTGCTCGGCCTCCGTCTGCTTTTGAGCAAGCAGCGTTTCGGCAGCCACACTGCGCGTGCGAGCTGCAAAATATCCACATACAGCACCCACCACAAGTGCTACCACCGCAACTGCAAATATGACAAGATACTCCATACTCTACTATATACTTATTTGTTGCAAAGATACAAAAAAAAGTGTGTACGAAAAATTTTCGAACACACTCAATTTGCAATTTGTATACTTTATTTCTCGATGAAAGCTGCGTACTCCTCAGCCGAAAGCAATGCATCAACCTCCTCAGGAGCCGACAACTTAACCTTAATCATCCAACCCTCGCCGTATGGGTCTTTGTTTACGAGAGCAGGGTCAGCGTCGATAGCAGGATTAACCTCTACAACCTCGCCCGATACAGGAGTAAAGGCGTCGCTAACGGTCTTTACGGCCTCGATAGTTCCAAAAATATCGCCGGCAGCGAGAGTCTCGCCCTCGGTCTGTACATCAACGAATACGATATCGCCGAGCTCGCTCTGAGCGAAATCTGTGATACCAACATAGGCGTACTCGCCCTCTACTCGACACCACTCGTGGTCGTTCGAATACTTCAATTCAGCAGGAATGTTTGCCATAATTTTGTAGTTTTTAAGTTAAGTTATTATTTGTTAATAAAATTTTCTATTCAGACTTTATTTTACAAAGGTAATTAAAAAATTATAAATTCCACCTCTTTGAATAAATAATCTGTAATTTTTCCCGATTTATCCTCCAACTTCAATGCTCCCGAAGGCTCTGTACCACGAATTGCTGCTTGAAATCTTTCGCCCGTAGGCAGAGCGTATGTGTGCCACTCGTTCAAGCGATACAATAACTCATTATAACGCTTGTGTAACGCACAATCGTTATTTAATTGACAATTGACAATTGACAATTGACAGTTATCGGAATTTTTAATTTCTAATTCTTCATTCTTAATTTCGCGAAGCGCATTGTAGTTGCATTGCAAATGCGCCAAAAAACGCTGCAATACCTCCTCGCTATTCAATTTTCTACCAAGCAGTTGTGCCATCGACACAGGATTTGGTATCGCACTGTCGAACTCGGTTTGGTTGATGTTTATGCCAATGCCCACAATCGTACGGCGCAGGGTAGTTGCAGCGAGTGAGTGCTCAATAAGTATACCCACCAACTTCCTATCGCCGACATAGATGTCGTTTGTCCACTTTATCTTCGCATCAATACCATATTCGGCAAGCATATCCACCAACGACAACGCTACAACCTCCGACACTGAAAACTGCTCAGCAATAGGTACGAAAGTTGGCTCCAACACCACCGAGAAGGTTAAATTTTCCCCTTTACGGCTATGCCACTCGTGGCCGCGCTGACCTCGCCCTGCTGTTTGGAAATCTGCCCACACAACATCCCCCTCGCGATACTTCTCGTCACGAGCATCATCGTTGGTCGAGGAGGTTATAGAAAAATGATAGATCATTTTAATAATTGACAATTGACAATTGATAATTGACAATTAAAGGTATATTAATATACATATAAAAAGAACTCATCAGAACGATTTTACGCCTGAACGCCGAAGTCGCGGAGAGCATCGTTCAAGGTTGTCTTCTTGTCGGTAGACTCCTTGCGTTTGCCGATAATCAAGGCGCACGCCACGCTGAACTCTCCCGCAGGAAACTTCTTTGGATAGGAGCCGGGTATAACTACCGAGCGCGCAGGAACATAACCCTTGTAGGTTACAGGCTCCTCGCCCGTAACATCTATGATGTGTGTCGAGCCCGTGATTACGGTATTCGAGCCTATGACAGCTTCGCGACAGATATGTGCACCCTCGACAATAATAGCACGCGAGCCGATAAAGCAGTTATCCTCGATAATTACGGGGGCTGCCTGCACAGGCTCCAACACGCCACCGATACCTACACCGCCCGAGAGGTGTACATTCTTGCCAATCTGCGCACACGAACCTACGGTAGCCCAAGTATCGACCATAGTACCCGTATCGACATAAGCACCTATATTTACATACGACGGCATCAGCACCGCACCTGCCGAGATATAGGCTCCGTAACGCGCCATAGCGTGTGGCACTACGCGCACACCGAGCTTCTCGTAGTCGTGTTTGAGGTCGATTTTATCGTACCACTCCAACTCGCCTGCACGCATTGTACGCATCTTCTGAATAGGAAAGTAGAGGATAACCGCCTTCTTCACCCACTCGTTCACTTGCCACTTGCTATTCTCTAAATCTATCGGCTCGGCACAGCGCAACTCTCCCTTATCGACTGCCTCGACAACGGCACGAATGGCTGCACGAACATCCTCCTTTTCGAGCAGCGTGCGCTCCTCCCACGCCTGCTCGATTATCGCTTTTAGCTCCAAAAAATTACTCATTCTATTTACTTCTCAGTCTTGTTATTATTATCCAATGGATAGTACTTATCGCCAAGGTCAAACTTCACGAACTCCTCGTAGTCGAACTTCCAACCGGGGTATGCCAACTCCATAGCGCGGCGATATATCTCGGCACGCGAAGGGGCATTGAAGCGTTGATGCATTCTGTTTGAACGCATAAGACTGGTCTTAGTAGGGCGGTACAGATTGGAGTAGCTACGCGCCTTCTGATATACGCCAATCTTCTCCTCTGCATAGCGAGGGTCCTCGATAAACCTTGCCCACTTCACCTTCTTAGGGTCTGACTCTGTGTCGAGATTTGCTCTATCAATACTCTTCTTCTTGTAGATTTTCAACTTGCCTTTGCAATACTCGTCAAGCAGATATCCAAATCCGTGTCCGATAAATTCGTGCCAAACAAGTGCGTTGAAATCTCTGTCGGTTGTGGAGTTGATGCCAATTCGTATATGACGCTTATTGTCGCCATCGCGTACGGTTCGGCTGTATTCCACACCTCCAGATTGTGTAGAGTTGGCAATCATCACCACAAAGACGGTACCATCCTTAAATTCGAAACCGGCATTTGTTATACCCTCCTTGCAAGCATCAAATACCCCCTGCTTTTGGAATGGGCGTTCAGCTTTTACCCCTTTTGGCTTTTTCAACCAATAGCCAAAACGCGATTCGATAGGATAGTCATATTGACTTACGCCCCTTGTTTGTGAGTGAGTTGCGATGATGTATACATTGAAAAGGCTCTTCAATTGGCTGAATGGCTTTATGTCGAAGAGAGCATTGGCAGCTCGCTCCAACCAGTAGTCGGCTGTACCTCCTACGGCATACTCGGCCTTGTCGAAGCCCTCGCCTACGACATAGATATTGATACCCGCACCCTCGGTCGCCTTGTGGTAGAGGCGGCAATGGTTGTCGGGGTAGTGCCCGTTTACGGGGTTGAGGTCTACATCGCAATCGACAAACAAACGGAAATTGCTATACTCCTTCTGCTGAGGGTAGCATTTGATGTTGTACGATACGGTAGGGATGCGATGGCGAGGAACATACAGTGTGGTCGTTGCTAACTGGTTGTTCTTGACATCTATGACACACTTGTCAGGCAACCAAGCCAACGAGCGAGGCAACTGTCCCGTGAGATTGTTATCCGCCAATATAATCTGTTTTAATCTTGGGAAAGCGTAAAATACATTGGGCAACTTACCTTGCAAGTTGTTGTCTTTGAGCTTGATATTTGTTACATAACCCTCGCTGTCGCAGGTTATTCCCTCCCAAGAGCTAAGGCCTGACTTGGTGTTGCCCCAGCCACTCTTGCGACTCCATTTCTTGCCTTTTGTCGCCTTGAAGAGAGCCAAGAGTGCCCCCTCCTGATTGGGCTTGCAGCCAATGACGATTGGCTTGCCCTTGTGTGGCTTGGCAGTGATAGACTCCTTACCTGCAACAATTGACTTGAAGGCGAATTTAGCCTTGTCGCTACCGCTGCACAGAGTGAAGTTATCGCCACTCGAAAGCGTGATTTTACAGTTGTTTGCATCTACCTGCTCAACCTGCGTTGCATAGGCAAAAGCACCTACTCTTTCGCGTAGTAGCTTTATCTCCTGTGGAGTTTGCGCCATAAGTGCTACCGAATAGCAGATGGCTGCGATAAAAAGTGTAATTCGCTTCATAATATTTTAGGGTTATAATTTTTTTTCAAGTTTAGTTGTTGCTCTTCTGCGGCAGTGGGTAGTATTTGTCGCCCATATCGAGCTTTACGAACTCCTCGTAGTCGAACTTCCAACCCGGGAAGGCCTGCTCCATTATCTTCTTATAGATTGCAGCTCGCGATGGTGCGTTGAACTCCAAGCCTTTACGGAATGTATTTCCCATAATACTTGTTTTGGTTGCTCGATAGAGGTTTGCGCAGTTCAAGGAGCCTTGATATACGCCAATCTTCTCCTCTGCATAACGAGGGTCCTCGATAAACTTAGCCCACTTAACCTTCTTAGGGTCGGATTCGAGGTCTACATTTGCAGATGTGGTGGTCTTTTTATAAGTCTTGTACAATCCACCTTTACGGCTGTACTCATCGCGCAAACTTCCGTAGGCGTGGCCACAGAACTCGTGCCATACCAATCTATAATAACCATCTCCCGAAGTTTGAACAAGGGCTACTCTCATCTTTCGTTTTGAGTCATCACTCTCCTTGGCATAACGAGTGGTTACATATGCGCTGCCGTTAGATGTGTTGGCTACGATATGTATGTATGCCACTCCATCTTTAACCTCATTGCCACTCTTTGTTACACTGTTTTTGATTGTTTCGTAGAGCTCTTGGTTATTAACCTTGGTTTTATTACCCTTGGCCCTCTTCATCCAGTTTCCGAAACGAGAGTATCGCGCACTATTGCCGAGAGAGATACCTCGCTCCTGCGAGTATGCATAGATGATATAGACATTGAAGAGGTGTTTCAGCTGGCTATACGGTCTAATGTTGAATATATCCTCCGCTGTGCGCTCCAACCAGTACTCCGCGGTGCCACCCTTAGCACACTCGGCTTTGTCGTATCCATCTCCGATGATGTAGATGTCGATACCTGTGCCCTCGGTCGCCTTGTTGTAGACAACGCACTCGTTGTCTGCGTAGTGGCCATTGACCGGATTGAGGTCTACATCACAATCGATAAAGAGTCGGAAGTTCGCAGCCTCAGGTCTCTGAGGGTACCACTTGATACGCTGAGCAGCGGCTGCAATATGCTGACGAGGGACATATAGTGTTGTCTCGGAGAGCAGATTACGCTGCAAAAGAGCTCTGCAATCCTCGGGAGTCCATACCAACGAACGAGGTACTTGTCCTGTGATTTTATTGTCTCTCAAATCCACCTTCTTCAACTTAGGAAAAGCGTAGAATACATCAGGCAAATTACCCTGCAAATTATTGTCTTTGAGCTTGATATTGGTTACATTACCTTCGCTGTCGCAGGTGATACCCTCCCAAGTGTCGAGGCCCTGTTTAGTGTTGCCCCAGCCTTCGTTGCGAGTCCAATTTTTACCTTCGGTAGCTGTGTAGATAGCCATCAATGCTCCTTTTTGGTCGAGCTTGCGACTGATAACAATTGGCTTGCCTTTGTGAGGTTTTGCAGTTACGGCATCCTCCTTAACAACGACAGACTTGAATGGTCTATTCTTGTCTTTCTTGTTCTTGCCATAAAGGAGAGTAAAGTTTTCACCACTCGAAAGAGTGATTTTGCAGGTGCTCGCATCTACCTGCTCAACACTTGTTGCAAAGGCAAATCCATCGATTAATTTTCTTAGCTGTTGTACCTCCTGAGGTGTCTGAGCCATAGTGACTACGGCTTGGAAAATAATTCCGATTAGTAGAATAATTCGTTTCATAATAGTTAGAATGTGTTAGTTGGTTGTTAATTATTGATTAATTATTTGTCTTTTTGTTGTCGAGTGGATAGTATTTATCGCCAAGGTCGAACTTTACGAACTCCTCGTAGTCGAACTTCCAACCCGGGAAGGCCTTAGACATAATTCTTTTGTATATCTCGGCGCGCGATGGGGCATTGAAACGAAGTTTGCTATTGCCACCTCGACGCATAATGCTGGTCTCGGTAGCGCGGTATACATTGCTGCAATTAAATCCTCCTTTATACACGCCAATCTTCTCCTCTGCATAGCGAGGGTCTGCGATAAACTGTGCCCACTTCACCTTCTTAGGGTCTGACTCCAAGTCGAGGTTAGCACCCTTGATTTCAGGTTTCTGGAAGAGCTTACCCTCCTTGCCCTTGCGTGGTACATATTCATCAAGCAGGCCGCCAAAGGCGTGTCCGCCAAACTCGTGCCAAATAAGTGGGTTGAATCCTCCGGGGTGGGTAGGGTTGATAGAGATAGACATCAAGCGCCCCTCTTCGCTACCATCTTTTACTCTGCGGCTATACATCATACCACGAAATAGGCCATTGTTGGTGCTGTTTAACACTGCTAATACATACATTCGCCCATCCTTGATTGTGTATCCGGCCTTGTTCATACTTGACTCACACACATCGAACATACTCTGCGACCTAAATATGGTGTTAGACCTCTTGGTCGGCTGTTTCTGCCAAGATTTGTAGCGGCAATCACGCTTATTATTAAAGAGTCCTGTTCCACGCTCGTTGGAGTAACCATAGACGAGGTAGATGTTGAAAAGGTGTTTCAACTTGCTGTATGGCTCGATGTCGAATACCGCATCGGCAGCTCGCTCCATCCAGTAGTCGGCTGTGCCACCTACGGCGTGCTCAGCCTGGTCGTAACCATCACCAACAACATAGATATCGACACCGACACCCTCGGTTGCCTTGTGGTAGAGACGACAAGAGTTGTCAGCACGATAGCCATTTACGGGGTTGAGGTCTACATCGCAATCGACAAAGAGACGGAAATCGTAGAACTCCGGCTGCTGAGGATAGCAGCGGATACTTTTTGCCACATACTGAATACGCTCGCGTGGTACATAGAAGGTGGTCTGTGAAAACTTGTTGTATTGAATGTTTACATGACACTTGTCTGGCAACCAAGCCAACGAACGAGGCAACTCGCCAGTGAGTTGATTCTTATTTAATAACACCTGACGCAACTTCGGAAAGGCATAGAATACATCGGGCAGTTTGCCCTGCAAGTTGTTGTCGGTCAGTTTGATTCGCGTTACATATCCCCACTTGTTGCAGGTTACGCCTTCCCAACCTCTAACGCCGTTTTCGAAGTTTCCCCAGCCTTTGTTGCGATTCCACGATTTACCCTTTGTTGCCTTGAAGAGAGCCATTAACGCACCCTCTTGGTCGGGCTTGCGACCAATCTTGATTAGCTTGCCTTTGTGAGGCTTTGCTGTTATCACCTCCTTCTTGATGTCGAGCGACTTGAAGGCAAATTTAGACTTGTCTTTGCCACTGCACAAGACCATACTGTCGCCACTCGACAACCAAATCTTGCACTCGGTGTCGCTGATTTTCTTGACCTTCTTTGCGTATGCAAAGCACTTCAATCGCTTGTTTAACAATTGTATCTCCTGCGGAGTCTGAGCCAAAAGTATTGTAGCCTGAATGAGTGCTACAAAAAGAATTAAAAGTCGTTTCATTCTAATTGATTATTTTATTTAGTTTCTATATATTTTTATCTTCTATCTTCTTGCTACAAGTCCGTCGCCCACTCTCCTTTTGCACCCTCGTAGATTACAAGGTGGTGGGGTAGTAGCGACTTTAAGGTTGTATAGGTGTCGTAAATATTTACGCCCGAAGTCTTACCTTTGGCTATTGCATAGCCTATAACTGCCCCGTAGCCCTTTGTCGAGTTTAGAGCGTGAGTATTGCGCCACAGGTAACTCTCACTCCATACGGGGTTGTTGCTCGGATTGCCCCCACGGCGAATGTGGTCGCCAAGTAGGGTGGTGTCGATAGGGGTGCGCACCACGACATATAATCCGCGTCTTTCGCACTCCTCAATAACTTTGTAGGCTCCCTTGTCGAGAGTTATAATAATACCATTGTAGCCGAACTTCTTAACCTCGTCAAGGCTCTTTATTGCCTCATACTCTGCGAGGTTGGGTACAATCTTCTCGTTGTTGATGAAGAGCTGTCTGTTGCGCAGTTCGAGTTGTCGCAGAGCAACTTTGTGACTTATACACTCGGCAATGCGGTTGTCGATGCGGCTCTCCAAGTCGAGGCGTAGCTGCGTGGGTGCATCTGCTCGCCACAACGCCTTGGCAGGTACGATGCAGGCAAAACGCAACGAATCCTCGCGTCTCATATCGAGGGTAAGCTCGCGATAGCCCTCTGCTACAAGAGTTGTGTCATTCAGGCGCAAGGCGTAGTGCAGGCGCAAAGATTTAGGGTTGAGAGCATCGCACTTTACAGGTATAACAATCTCGGCAATACCATCCCCATGCTCGTTTAGACGGAGATTTGCCACAATGTCTCGTATGCGGATTGTGGGCTGAGAGAAGACCTCGATGCTCTCCACAGCCAACTCCTTTGGTTCGTAGAGCTTGTTGGCAGGCAACGACCTGTCAAGTACAATCGAAATCTCGTTGCGCCCCTCCTTGGTTGCCTTGGTGATATTGAACTCGGCACCCATAACGCCCGTTGGTGCGAAGCCCATTTCGCGACCATTAACATAGAGCGTATATGCGGAAGAGCCGTAGCCGATGCGTACTATAACTTGTCGGTTTAGCCAACTTACGGGTAGTGCAAAGTGTGAGGTGAAGGTCGAGATGGCTCCTTCATCCTTGCGTGCAAACTCTTCGACTACTGCCACGAAGCGCGACATCGCACTATCGCCTTTTGCTGCTTCGGGGATGCTGTGATATGGAGTAAGCCTCGCGCGTGCAGGCTCTACACTGCGTTCCGAGAGGTCGTAACTGCTCTGCGCAACGGAAATAGTAGAGAAAACAATCGAAAATATGGTTGCTAAAAATATAAATCTCTTCATAAAAAGTTATATCTTTGTCGCAAAGATACTATTTATTTGGTAAAAATGCTACGCATTTCGAATATTTCAGCACGAATTAAAGAAATAGATGGCGAGAAGTACATCTGGGATAAGCTACGCCGCAAGTGGCTTGTGTTGACACCTGAGGAGGAGGTGCGCCAATATACGATAGAGTGGCTTGTGAATGCGAAGGGTGTGCCGCCATTACGCATTGCACAAGAGTATCCTGTGAATGTGAATGGTCAGAACCAACGCGCTGATATTGTGATTATTGACGAGTTAGCTAAGCCGTATATTTTGGTCGAGTGCAAGGCTGCGGATGTAAAGATTACTGACGAAGTTTTGAGGCAGGCTCTGCGCTATAACAGCTTCGTTGGAGCGCGATATGTGGTGCTTACCAATGGAGAAAAGTTATTCTGTTATGAGTGTTCCGATGGCAAATACCGAGCAGTAACAAACTTTTAGACGAGAGAGAAGATATACTGATAATACGATAATTGTCAATTCGTCAATTGTCAATTGTCAATTGTCAATTAAATAATCGAGGTTGGCTTAGTTGCCAACCTCGATTATTTCAACAGTCCAGCCGAAAAGCTGATTTGAGCAGGCTGCCTGCATCTGTGCAATCTGCGAATTTTTCACCGTATCGGCGAGCATCGCATTTACCAATTGACCGACATCCGCATAGGTGTTGTCCACCGCATTGGCAAAGCATTGATAGAAGGCATTTTGTTGTGCTCTGTTTAAACCGTCGGGCAGGATATTTGCCGCCACAAGGTCGCGATAAGGGTAGAGGTGTCGCATATTCGAGGCGTCGGCTGCCAGCTGCTCCACAATGGTAGTTACGACATAGACCTGCACCGTGTCGTTCACGGCAGGCATCTCGATAAAGGTGGTGTAGACAGGGTACTCCTCCTCAATAGAGGCCAAGACGCGGTCGGTGAAGAGCATATACTCCGCCTCGCTCAAATCGTTCAGATAGACCAACTTGCGATAGTCGCGCAGAAGATTGCGCATCGCTTGTCGCTCCTCTCTGTTCCACTTAGTCTGCTCGCCACACGCAAACAGACCTCCAAAAATAAGTACCACAAGGGTAAGTGACAGAAAAAACTTTTTCATCGTGTAAATCTTTATTTGTTAATTCACACGATGAAAAAGCAACCTTCGTGCCAATATGCACGCTATGTATTGAACCTCCTGTTGCTACTCCTGCAAGAACTCTTTGGTTACAACGATACGGACTGCCTGTGGTACTACCGAAATGGTAATAGGTGTGCCTCCTTGCAACTCGCCATCAGTTTCGAGCGAGATATTTGGCGCAGAGGTGATTTTAACAACCTTGCCTTGTGCGTGTTGCACATGACCTATGGAGTAGATATTGCCATTAAAGAGTCGCCTTGCGCGGAATACCACATGCCACCAATGGACAGGGCGGATGATTGTCAAGTCGAGCAGCCCATCATTAGCTACGGCTCGTGGTAACTGCTGAATACCACCTCCATTGTAGCGACAGATGCCGACAGCCAAAGAGAAAAGAAGCTTGTTGTAGATGACCTTACCATCAACCTCAATGGTCGCTCCTGCCGGTTTTGCCGAGAAGAAGCCTCTGACAAGACTCCACAGATAGAGCCATTTGCCCTTGTAACCTTTAAGTTTTAGATGGTTGAATATCTGTATGACATAGGCATCAAAGCCAAGACCAGCCACATTTGTCATATAGCGAGTCTGCTCAAAACTGGACTCTGTATAGGCGACTTTTCCCACATCTTGCAGGAACGAGTGTCCCTCTTTTATGGCGCGTATGGCGGCTGTGTAGTTGCGTGGAATGCCAAATGTTCGCACCCAGTCGTTTCCTGTGCCAACAGCAATTACAGCGAGCAGAATATCTTTTGGCTCGCACTGCTTCTGAATGAAGAGTCCGTTTACTACCTCATTCAGCGTGCCATCTCCACCCACCACAATAATCTTGCGGTAGCCTCTGTTTACAGCCTCGACAGTCAGCTCGGTTGCGTGGTAGCGATGTTCGGTAAATGTGGGGTCGTGTTCAATATGGTTTTCGCGGAGGAGATGCGAGATTTTTGGAAAATCCGCCAATCCTTTATCTCCTCCCGATACCGGATTAACAACCACAAACCACCGTTCCGTGTTTTGATGAGTCATAGTTTTTAGCCATTAGCTTTTTTAGTGAGTAGTGAGTAGAGAGTAGTGAGTAGTTGAAAAACAATTCTGCATTCAACATTTTGCATTCTGCATCTCTCTCGTCTCTCGTCTCTCGTCTACTTCTTCGGTGCGTTCTTCAAGGTGTGGAGCAAAAAGTCGTAAAATTTCTCCACCGAAGCAATCTCCACCTTCTCGTCTGGCGAGTGTGGATAGCAGATTGTCGGACCAAACGAAATCATATCGAGGTTAGGATATACACCTCCGATGATACCGCACTCCAAACCTGCGTGAATAGCGGTTACAGATGGCTTCTTGCCATACAACGCCTCGTAAGACTCCAACATAGCCTTCAAGATTGGCGACTCCATATTTGGCTTCCAACCATCGTATGCACCGTCGAGAGTTACGGTAGCACCTACCATCTCGAATACACCCTTGATAGCCTCGCCAAGAGCCAACTTCTCGCTCGATACCGAGCTACGCAACAAGCACTGCGACTTGATAGTCTCGCCATTCGACACCACGCGAGCGAGGTTTGTCGAGGTCTGTACCAAGCCCTCCATCTCTACCGACATTTTGGTTACGCCATTAGGTGCACCAACAACAGCCTTAACAAGACTCTTTGCGGTTGCAGCAGGAATCATCTCTGCTGGCAAAGCGACCTCCTCTACGAGTACGGTGATGCCATCCTCGATATTCTCGAACTCCGACTGCAAGGTCTTCTCGTATGCAGTAGCCTCAGCCTTGAATGCCTCTACATCGTGTACGAGAACTACGGCCTGAGCCTCGCGAGGTATTGCGTTACGCAAGCCACCGCCATCAATCGAAGCGAGCAACCACTCCTGCTCAGTGTGGAGCAACAAGCGGCACAACAGACGGTTAGCATTTCCGCGCTGCAAGCCAATCTGGATGCCGGAGTGACCGCCCTTCAATCCCTTAATCTCGAACTTAACGGCCTTCCAGCCCTCCTGTGGTGCAGGCTCAGCGGTGTAAGGGATGGTGATGTTTGCATCCATACCACCTGCACAACCTACATACAACTCACCCTCAGTCTCCGAGTCGAGGTTCAACAAAATATCGCCCTTCAAAAGTCCAGCCTTCAAGCCGAAAGCTCCGACCATACCAGCCTCCTCGGTTGCGGTGAAGAGTCCCTCGATAGCTCCGTGCTCTACGCTATCATCCTCCAATACTGCGAGGATAGCGGCAACACCGATACCGTTGTCTGCACCGAGTGTGGTGCCGTTAGCGGTTACCCAATCGCCGTCGATATATGCCTCGATAGAGTCTTTCTCAAAGTCGAACACCTTGTCGTTATTCTTCTGTGGCACCATATCGAGGTGTGCCTGCAAAACGATGCCCTTGCGGTCTTCGTAACCCGGGGTGGCAGGCTTTGCGATATATACATTGCAAGCCTCGTCTACCTTGTATTCGAGGTTGTGCTCCTTTGCGAATGCTACGATGTAGTCGCGGAATTTCTCCTCGTGGTGCGAAGGGTGTGGGATTTGACAAATCGCCTTGAAGTGTTTCCAAACCAATGCCGGTTTGAGCTGCTCTAAATTGTAATTCATAATCGTTTAAATTTTTTAGTGTTAGTATTGTAATTTTATATATTGTTATGTTAATTTTCACTCTCGTCTCTCGTCTCTCGTCTCTCGTCTTTTTTGTCGAACGCCTCGACAATATGTTTTACCAATTCGTGACGGACAATATCGCCCTTGTTGAACTCCACAAAGCCTATGCCCTTAATGCCTTCGACCGTATGCATTGCGCGCACCAAACCGCTGTCGCTCTTGTGCGGCAAATCGACCTGTGTAACATCGCCCGTAACGATAAACTTTGCGTTGCGCCCCATTCGAGTTAGGAACATCTTTATCTGCGAGAGTGTTGTATTCTGCGCCTCGTCAAGTATTACGAAGGCGTTATCCAAAGTTCGACCACGCATATAGGCGAGTGGCGCAATCTGTACCGTGCCATCCTCCATAAACTTCTGCAACTTCGCTGGCGGTATCATATCGTTCAGCGCATCGTACAACGGCTGCAAGTAGGGGTCTAACTTATCCTTCAAGTCGCCCGGCAGGAAGCCCAACTTCTCGCCCGCCTCCACCGCTGGGCGTGTCAATATCACTCGGCGCACCTGCTTGTCACGCAAAGCACGAACAGCCAATGCAATGGCGGTGTAGGTCTTACCCGAACCCGCAGGACCCGTCGCAAAGATAAGGTCGTTTTTGTCGTACAAATCTACGAGTTTGCGCTGATTGTCGGTGCGAGCCTTGACAATTACTCCATTATTGCCGTAGACAATGACCTCTTTGTCGCTTTGATGCGCCTTCTCTGCCGCCTCGGCAAAGCCTATCGAAAATGACTGCTCGACAACCTCCTTCGAGATGTGGCCATAGCGGTCGTAGTAGGCGATTAAGCCCGCCATCTGACGCTCAAAACGCTCCACATCTCCCTTCGCGCCAAGCACCTTCAACGAGGAGCCTCGCGCCACAATTTTAAGTTTTGGGTGCATCGCCACAATCTGTTGTAGGTAGCACTCCTTAGCTCCATACAACTCACGGGTATCGACACCCTCGATTACTATCTCTTTTCCAGTTGTTTCAGTCATCAAAATATTTTTTTGCTTTTAGCATTTCACTCTCGTCTCTCGTCTGAACTCCTAAGGTGGTCACGGCGCAACAAAACTGGGGGTTACTGGGGACACACCTGCGGTGTTTTACTGGGGGCGGGCGTTCCTCCCTTTACTGGGGAGCGCGGAGAGCAATTTTGCATTAACCCCTCTTCGAGGGCTTTTCCTCCTCGCGGCTCGGCAAAGTGAGCAAGTTCCCTCTGCTCTCGCTCCGCAGCGTCGGTTTTGCATTTCTTTCGTCTCTCGTCTCTCGTCTTTCGTCTCTCGTCTAACTTAAAACACATATCCTATTCGCACCTGAACGCTGCGACTGCGTGTGCGGAAGGTTTGAGCCTCCGCCTGCTTTGTCGTGTCGAGAGTCCAGATATAGGAGTTGTCGGATTGGATATCCATAAATTGGTCGGCATAACGCACATCCAACATCATACAACTTGCAAACTTGACACTTATGCCAGCCGTATAGGTTATAGTGGGGAGCATCTTGCCAAGAGGCATCTGTCTAATACTCTCGTCTGCGGTGTTCGCGAGTTGGTATGTAGGGCTATCCATCAGCGTAAATACAGGTCCTGCATTTATGCGAAACATCGCAATTCGGAACGACAACAGCAAAGGTATCTGCACCATATTGAACTTCGCCTTTGTGGAGAAGTTGTTTGTCTTGTCATTGATGCGAATAGTGGAGTAGGCATACGAAATTTCGGGTTGGATGCCGAATGTACGACCGATGTTTAGGCGGAACTGCAACGCTGCGCCATACGACATTCGCATCGAGATATTCGGGGTGAACACCTCGCTTGTAGGTTGCACCGTAAACCAATTGTAGCGCGCACCTACACCCAAGCCAAACTCGGTAGTGACCTTTGGTGGTTGAGTCTGCTTCATTGCACTCTTCACCACCTTGTCTGCCGAGTTGGTCTGCGCCACAGCAGTAAAGGAGAGTGCGAGGATAACAATCAAGAGTGCAATTTTCAAACCGCTATATTTCATAGTTTCTCGATTACAATTCACCATAATAACTCCCAAAAATAGTAATTATTTTTGAAATAACCATCTTTAATTGGCAAAATCTCAAACTTTTTGTACCTTTGTAGTCGAAATATTGTGATTTACACAAATCAATTTCTTGCAAAAAAATAGAATACCTTTAATTGTCAATTCTCAATTGTCAATTGTCAATTAGAAAAATTATGAGTTTAGTAGCAATAGTAGGACGCCCGAATGTGGGCAAAAGTACACTCTTTAATCGCCTTGTAGGCAACCGTCAGGCGATTGTTGATTCGACTGCGGGAACAACGCGTGACCGCCACTATGGTAAGACCGATTGGTGTGGTCGCGAGTTCTCGATTATCGACACGGGTGGCTACTCGGTGAATAGTGATGATATCTTCGAGGAGGAGATTCGCAAGCAGGTGATGCTCGCCATCGAGGAGGCTGATGTTATCCTCTTTATGGTAGAGGTAGGTACAGGTGTTACCGACCTCGATATGATGATGGCGGAGGTGTTGCGCCGTGCCAAGAAACGCACAATTCTTGTCTGCAACAAGGTGGATAACTACGACCTTATCTACTCCTCCAACGACTTCTACTCACTCGGTCTTGGTGACCCATTCTGCATCTCCTCGATGTCGGGTAGTGGTACAGGTGATTTGATGGATGAAATCCTGAAACATCTGCCAGAAGATTGTGCTGCGGAGGAGCTCGATGACCTTCCTCGTATCACTATTGTAGGTCGCCCGAATGTGGGTAAGTCGTCGCTCACTAATGCCCTGCTCGGTCGCGACCGCAACATCGTAACCAACATCGCAGGTACTACGCGCGACTCTATCCATACGCGCTATAATAAATACGGTATGGACTTCTACCTTGTCGATACGGCAGGTATGCGCAAGAAGGGCAAGACAATGGAGGATTTGGAGTTCTACTCGGTGATGCGCTCCATTCGCGCTATCGAGGCATCGGATGTATGTATCCTTATGCTCGATGCTCAGCAGGGCTTGGAGTCGCAGGATTTGAATATCCACAACCTCATTGTCCGCAACCGCAAGGGCTGTGTTATCGTGGTGAATAAGTGGGACTTGATAGAGAAGAGCAACAACACTATGAAGGAGTGGAAAGAGGCTCTCGCAAAGCGACTTGCACCATTCAACGATATTCCGATTATCTTCACCTCGGCTCTGAACAAGCAGCGTATTCTCGATGTGTTGCAGACGGCAATTCGCGTCTATCAGTCGCGCGCTCGTCGTATTCCAACATCCGAATTCAACGACTATATGCTCCCTATTATCGAGGAGACTCCGCCACCTTCAACCAAGGGTAAGTATATTCGTATTAAGTATGCGATGCAGCTCCCAACACCTACTCCGCAGTTTGTATTCTTCTGCAATCTTCCGCAGTATATTCGCGAGAATTATCGTCGTTTTTTGGAGAATCACCTGCGCGAACATTGGGATTTTTCGGGAGTGCCTATTCAGATATACTTCCGCCAAAAGTAAAAAAATCGTTTTAAGGGGCATTTGCTTCCTTGTCTTCGATAAATGAGATGGTTACATACGCTTAGTATGCGCCCATCTCATTTCTCTTTGACGGCGTTGCAACTACCTCCTTAAAAGCGATTTTTTGGCTCTGGGAAGCATCTTGTTCGCCTTGCTCTCATCTGCTTAAAAATCATTTTTTTTGGGGGGGGGTGGTGTATGCGCCCATCTCATTTCTTCTTTGACAGCGTTGCAACTACCTCCTTAAAAGCGATTTTTTTTGGCTCTGGGAAGCATCTTGTTCGCCTTGCTCTCATCTGCTTAAAAATCATTTTTTTGGGGAGGGGTGTATGCGCCCATCTCATTTCTCTTTGACGGCGTTGCAACTACCTCCTTAAAAGCGATTTTTGGGTTTTTGGTGAGTCTCTCAAAAACAATTTCTAACTTTTAATTTTTAACTTTTAACTTTTTTTGCTATCTTTGCAAAAGAATACTCGGGGCAGGGTGCAACTCCCTACCGGCGGTGATAGTCCGCGACT
>SUZP01000027.1 GCA_015059865.1 Rikenellaceae bacterium
TTACGGCAATCTTCTCGATAATATCGGCATTGCGCTCGCTCTGCTCCTCGACCGTATCGGTAACATAGAGAATCACATCGGCATCGCTCACTGCGCCACGCACAAAGTTCATCATCGACTCCTGCAATTTGTATGCAGGCTTCAAGATTCCGGGCGTATCGGAGTAGACGATTTGGAAATCATCGCCATTTACGATACCCATAATGCGATGGCGTGTAGTCTGCGCCTTCGATGTAATGATAGATAACTTCTCGCCCACAAGGGCATTCATCAGTGTCGATTTGCCGACATTCGGATTACCGATAATATTTACAAAACCGCTCTTATGCATCTTTATTTGTAATTTTGTGCGCAAAATTACAAATTAAAATTGATAACTGACGCTGTGGAGCGAGTGAAAAAATTAAATTTATCTATTTTTTTCCGAGCCACGAGGAAGAAAAGCCTGCATTGCAGGGTTAATTGACAATTGACAATGGACAATTAAAGGTATTTTTGTTGTAAATTTGAAAAAATCCTCTTAACTTTGTAATGGATTACGAAATAGTATTGATAATTTACTTATATAACTCAAATATTAAACATTTTAACTCAATCAAAAAGCTAAAAAGCATTATGAAACGATTTATTCTGTTTTTTGCTATCTGTGTAGGTGCTATTGTATCAGCAACAGCGCAGCCTACATTTAGCAAGTACGAGTACACACTCGATTTCTTCTTGCCTAAGCACTTCCCTGACATTAAGAATGGTGGCGAGGTGAAGCTTACTGGCAAATTCAACCCAAACATTCCACAGCCAAAGGATGTATTGGGCTACGAGCTCGGCGAGTTCTATCCTGAGTGGCACGCTGTTCTCAACTATATGAACACGCTCGCTCGCGTATCGGACCGCGTGAAGATTCGCACCGTAGAGACCACCTACGAGAAGCGACCTATTATCGAGGTTATGATATCCTCGCCTAAGAATTTGGCTCGCTTAGACGAAATTCGTGCCGAGCACCTCAAATTGAGCGATGCTTCGGTGTCAAAGTCGTTGGATGTAGAGAAGATGCCTGTTATCGTGAGCCATATCAACTCTATTCACGGCAACGAGCAGTCGGCTGTATGTGCATCGTTGGCAGTAGCCTACTTCTATGTAGCCTCGGAAGACCCTACCGTATTGGATATTCTCGATAACGCCGTATTGCTTATCACTCCGGGTATCAACCCTGACGGCATCAACCGCTTTGCATCGTGGTGCAATGGCGAGTCGAGCACTGGCACTCGCATCGCAGATGTGAATACACGCGAGTATGGTAATCACGAGCCTAAGCCGAACTGCCGTTTCAACCACTATTGGCACGATGGCAACCGCGACCTCATCTTGACACAGCACCCTGAGGGCCGTGCGTTTGCGAAGATAGCTTGCGAGTGGATGCCTAACCTAATGTACGACAACCACGAGCAGGGTGGCTCACGAGGTCTCTATTACAGTCCGGGCGACTTGAAGCGTCTGCACCCACTTATCCCTATGGAGGGACAGGACAAGGCTCGTTTGATTGGTAAATACACCAAGAGCATTCTTGATAGCGTGAACGAGAAGTCTTTCTCGGAGACCAAATACGACGACTTCTACTTAGGCCGAGGTGATGTTTACGGCGATATTCAGGGTATTGTAAATATCCTTATCGAGCAGATTAACTCGCGCGGCTTTGTAAAACCATTCAAGGGTGGTACTCTCGACTTTGCTACATCGGCTCGAAATCAGGCCTATGTAAGTATCGTATCGGTATTTGCAGCTTACCAAAATCGCGTAGAGCTTCACAACTACCAGCGTGATTTCTTCCTCCGTCAGGCAGAGCTTATCAAGCAGTCCAAGACACAGGGCTACATCTTCAACACTCGTGGCGACCGCGGTCTCGAATACAATGTGATGGAGTGGATGAAAAATCAGCGTTTCGATGTCTACAAGCTCGCGAAAGATGTGAAGGTTGGCAAGGTGTTGTACAAGGCTGAGGATTCGTATATCGTACCTGCCGACCAGCGTTATTTCTTGAAGTTTAGAGGCTTGTGGGAGGACTTGACAGAGTTTACCGTAGACAACTTCTACGATGTTACAACTTGGTCTGTAAAGCGTGCATTCAATGTTCAGGAGTGCGAGGTTGAGAAGGTAGATGGTCTGCTCGGCGAGAAGGTTCAGGACTACAAGTTTGGCGAGGGTAGCGTGAATGGCATCAGTCAGCACGGCTATTTGGTTGGCGCAAAGGACTTCTATTCGCACAATATGTTGCGCGCGATGTTGATTAAGAAGGTTCGCGTTGATATCGCAACCAAGCCTTTCAAGGTTGATGGAGTAGAGTATGGCTATGGTACAGCATATATTCCTCTCAGCGACCAGCCATTGTCGGCAGAGGAGATTCACGCAGAATTGACCGCCGCAGCCAAGATGAACGGCGTAGATGTTGTAGCATTGAAGAAGCCATTGGTACTCAAAGAGTTCAAGACTTTGACAAAGCTCCCTCGCGTAGCTATGATTACAGGACATGGCATTAGCGCAAACGAGAGTGGTGAGATTTGGTTTATGCTTGACCGTCGCTTCGGTTTGACACCTGCCCGTATCGATATTACTCGTATGCACCAGATTAAGAATTTTAGCGTGTACGATGTAATTATAGTCCCAACAGGCCACTCGTTGTACCCTATGAGCAACAAGGTATACAAGCGTTTAAAGAAGTACACCGAACTTGGAGGTACTGTTATCGCCTTTACCAATGCTCGTGGTATCATCAATAAGTCGGAGCTTGCCACGATTAAATTCCAAGCTGTACAACCCAACCAGCCTAAGTCGGAGCATATGTACGGCATCATTGTTCAGTCAGAGCTCGACACCACAGACCCAATCTGCTATGGTTACGACAAGAATGTCGGAGTGCCTATCTTCAAGCGTGGTCGCCGATATCTCGATGCCGAGAATAGCACATTCGACGATGTAGTAGTTAGGGGTGCAGCAAAACCATACCTTTCGGGATTTGTATCACAGGGCAACTTGGATAAAATTGCATCCAACCCTATGATTGTGAAGAAGAAGGTGGGCAAGGGTACTCTGATATACTCAACCGAGAGCCTTACATTCCGTTCTTACTGGCTTGGCTCTATGAAGATGCTGATGAACTCTATTTACTTCGGTAACTTCTAAACATAATTATACATATACAATATAGGCAGTAGTCAGCTCAGTTATGACTACTGTCTATTTTTTTGCAAAAAAAGTTGTTTTTTATAAAATTTTCGTACCTTTGCAGCGTATTAGCCAAGTGCGGAGGCAAAATCCCTCCCCCGAAAAATTCGGGGGGGGGGATTTTGGGGTTTTAAGTAGCTGATTACCAAGTATTTATGGCTGTTTGCATAAATCTTTATTTAGTGAGTAGTGAGTAGAGAGTAGTGAGGAGTTTTCAAATTGACAATTGACAATTGATAATTGACAATTAAAGGAATTTTTAATTTTTAATTCTTAATTTTTAATTACTTTCTCGCGCACCCCAGTAAAGCACCGCAGGTGTGCCCCCAGTAAAGGGCGGAACGCCCGCCCCCAGTAAACCCCAGTTTGGTTTGCGCCGTGACAAGGGCAGGAGTTCGCAAAACAGAAACAGAAAACTTTTTAAAGTATAAATAATTATTTTAACTAAAACTAAAACAACAATGAAACGATTTTTTAAGCTTTTCATGGCAGTTGCAGCAGTTGCAGGCGTAACAGCTTGTACCACAGATGCAACTGAGGACCTCGGAGTAAATCTCAACGGAGGTCAGACAACTCTCACATTGTCGCTCGACGACACTCGTACTCAGCTCGGCGAAAAGGCTGACGGCGTCTATGCTCTCACTTGGGCAGAGAACGATGCTATTTCGGTAAATGGCTCGGTGTCAAATGCTCTTGCAGAAGATGAGGCTGGCGCAACAAGAGCGACCTTTACCTTTAAAAACGGCTTTGGTGAAAACCCTACAAGCTATTTCATTGCTTACCCTGCAACTTCGACCAACAATCAGGTGGTTTTTGCAGCTGAGCAGACCCACACAAGCAACACCACTTTCGGTAATGGTGCAGCTGTAATGTATGGCTACACAACCGACCTTAGCAATGTCACTCTCAAACACTTGACTGGTGTTTTGAAGATTGGTGTGGTCTCTAATAATGGTGAGATTCTCAAATCTGTTCGTATCTCGACCGTAGACCGCAAGCCTATCGCAGGCACTTTCAGTGTTGATGCAGAGGGTAAGCTCACCCCTGTAAATGGTGCTACATCCGATGTTATCACCTACACTTTTAGTGAGGGTGTTGATTTGACAGCTGAGCCTACATATATCCATGTTGCAGTTCCTGCCGGCGTGTATGGTGAGTTGTATGTAACCTTGGAGGCAGAAACAGAGAAAGCTATGGATGACATAGGTATGAACATCCAAAAAACCACCGCTTATTCATACAAGACCGTTATAACTGACAGCACTAAGCCGGTTAATGCAGGCTCAGTTCGCGAGTTCAGCACCCCTATCCCATACTCGGCAGTAGATAGCAATAGTCAGTTTATCATCAAGGACTACAATTCGTTGGAGATATTTGCCGAGGCAGTAAAAGAGGCTACCGAGACAGCTCCTATAACCAAGAATGCGGTATTTGTTGCAGATGTTGAGATTCCTGCTGCCGGTTGGACAAGCGTTGATGCACAGTACTACACCGGTACAATCAATGGTAACGGCTACGCAATCAAGGGTTTGAACGCTCCGTTATTCAGCAACCTCGGCGCAGCTGTTAAGGGTTTGCACTTGACCGATGTGGAAATTAACACCACAACTACAATACCAAACTTTGGTACATTGGCAAACACTTACTACGGTTCGAGCATATCGAACTGCTCGACAGAGGGTACAGTTACCCTCAAAATCACAAAGGATGCAGCTACATTTGTTGGTGGCTTTGTTGGTCAGACAAAGAAAGCTGCAACCTTGTCAAATCTTGTAAATGATGTAGACATTACTACCAGTGGAGAGTTCCTACAACTCTCATTGGGTGGAATAGTTGGTAGTATAGGTAGCAGTGGTAATGCAGTCGCTACTACTGCAACAAACTTGACAAATAAGGGAGACTTAATAGTTAAAGATACCAAGTTTGCATGTTCATCACACTCTACAAATAATAATTTTGGAGGAATTGTTGGTTATGCATATGGAACTTTCACAGCTTCTGATTTGACTAATGAAGGTGCTATACAAATTACCAATACCACAAAACCTACGACAGCAGAAAAAGGTAAGATAAATCTTGGTGGAATATTAGGCCTCAATGGAGAAACCATAACAGCAGAGAATTGGCATAACAAAGGGGCTATTCTATTACAGAATATCCATCTCAATGCTAGCTACTATAACATAGGTGGAATTATCTCCTATAATAGTAAGGTTTCGAGTTTTACCAATTTAACAAATGATGGCAATATTACATTCTCCAATGCTACGCTAACTCGCACAGATGCACATTTGGATGTTGGAGGTGTCTTTGGAACAGCTACAAATACAACCAACCTTGATGGAAATATTACAAACACAGGAGATATTTTGTGCTATGATATTACCAAAAAAGGTACAACTAATCCCGGCTTTGGAGGTATTATTGGTTTGAGTGCTCCTGGCACCGGCGATGTAAGATTTGTATTTAAAGATACTGCCGTACTAAATAATAGTGGCGATGTTAAGGTTTACGGAGGAACATATTACGGAAGTTTTGGTATGGCAGGTATCGTTGGCTGCAATAAAGCTCTCAACATTAAGAATGCAACAAATACTGGCGATATGATCTCCGCTACAACACTTGACGGTACTAAAATAGCTTTTGTTGGCGGTATATCTGGCGGTAATTGGGATATCAAGATTAGCAACAGCAAGAGCTATTGCAATCTTGCTGCTTTCACATGGGATGGCAAAGCAAGTACTGCTCCAACAGATGCTGGTAGCAAAAAACAGGTAGGTATGATTACCTCGAATGACAAATATTCGGCAGGCGATATTTCGAACTGCCAAATGGGTGGTGGCTGGTTCAAGAGCGCAACAGTTGTTACAGACGAGGATGGTAGCCTCGATTTGGCGGTAACATACGATGCTATCACACATGAGAACTTCTTCCAATATATGTGCGGATTGAATGGCCCTACATCTGATCCAGGCGTTAGCGTTTGCAAGTATTGGGATGGAAAAGAGGAGTAAAACACAAATTGATAATTGACAATTAAAGTATTTTTGATTATGAAGAAGACAATTTATACAGCGCCTGAGGTTATGGCGTACGAGGTAGCTGCCGAGCGCGGCTACCAAGTAAGTGGAGGTAATGGCGGTTATGAGTTGCCGGGACTTCCAGCCGAGAAAGACGAAACAAGTTGGTAAAATCTTTTCATTGGTTTATGTTGGGAGGGGCTTGCGCAGTGATGCGCAAGCTCCTTTTTTTGGGGCCTCTTGGCCATTGGTTTTTATACCCCCTCCGCTGCGCTCGTCCCCCCCTAACTTAGGGGGACAATAGTTATCTATTACTTTTGGTACTTAATAGGGTTGAATAGGATGCGCAGCTTGCTTAGTTAAAAGTTTTTTGGCATTGTTGCTTGGGCAAATTCCTTTTTGAGACTCTATTTAGAGCCTATATTGAATTATATCTTCTCTCCCTTTGCGAGTGCAAGTTTAATATCTACATGTGCCAAAAAAGTGGCGTAAGCGAAAAACGGCTAAAAAACACCACTTTTTTGTGAAAAAATTACTACTTTTGCGCTATGGCACTACTAACCAAATCACTTTTTACCGCTTCGCTCGGTTGTCCGCGAAAGTTGTACTATGCAACTCACGCCGAGCAATACGACAATGCCGACTCCGACAACGACTTTATGCGTTCGCTTGCCGAAGGCGGTATTCAGGTTGGCGCACTCGCTCGCCACTACTACAAATCTAAGTATAAAGACTTTGCATACCACTACATAGACACAAAGGATAAAAAGGTGGCTCTGCGCCAGACCGAAAAGGCTATGCAGCAGAATAATGTGGTGATTGCCGAGGCGGCCTTCGAGTGGGAAGATTGCTTTGTGCGTGCCGATATCTTGGTGAAGCGAGGAGAGAGCATTCAGCTTATAGAGGTGAAATCTTCCTCAATAAGTGGGGTAGAAAAAGATAAAATCACCGAGCCAACAAGCAGGGGCGAGGTAAATAGTGCCTACCGTCACTATATCTACGACCTTGCGTTTCAAAAGTATGTTATAGAAAACGCTTTGGAGTGCGATGTACATGGATATCTTATGCTTATCAACTCCGACCAGCCGTGCGATACTGATGGCTTAAATCAGATGATACGCATTAACACCAAAACCCAAGAGGTTGATGTGAGCAAACTTTCCAACTATCAGCCTTCACCAAACGAAGCAGATTGGTTGCTTTTGCCTTGCGATATGAATTTGGTGTGCAACGCCATAATCGCCAATCAAACAACAGAGCAATTGGACTATATGGGCGCAACTTTCACAGATTATGTCGATAAGTTGCTCGAATCGCTGCGTGCCGACTCTCCTCTTGCACCTCGTCTTTCAACGCAGTGCAAGCATTGCGAGTTTCGCTCTGAAAATACCACTCGTTCCGGATATCATCATTGCTGGCGAGAGTGCGCCGGATTTACGACGGAGGATTTCAAGAAGCCACATATATTAGAATTATGGGGTGGTAAAGGTTTTAGACGAGCAAAATCTCTTATCGAGGAGGGGAAATATTTTCTTTCCGACTTGGAAACAGACGACTACTTTAATCCGAAAGATGAGGTTTTAGTTCTTGATGCACAGGAGTTTAATCCGAGTTCACGCAGACAGATACAGATTGAGAAACTCCGTAGTGGCGATACCGATTTTGTCTTGCTGTCGGGTATCTGTGACGAGATGTCAGAGTGGCAATTTCCACTTCACTTTATCGATTTTGAGACCTCGACTGTGGCAATTCCCTTTACAAAAGGGCGTTACCCTTACGAAACAATTGCCTTTCAGTATTCGCATCACCAACTCAACGAGGACGGCACCTTGACTCATACGGAGTGGATATCCACCGAGCAGGAGTTCCCAAATTTCAAGTTTGTCCGTGCGTTGAAAGCCGATTTGGATAAGGATAATGGTACTATATTCCGCTACTCGCACCACGAGAACTCGGTGCTTAATCAGATTGCCGAGCAGTTGCGATTGAGTAACGAGCCTGACCGAGATGAGCTGATAGCCTTTATTAGAACTATCACTCACGATAACGATACTGATTGGGTGGGTGACCGCAATATGGTAGATTTGTGCGAGGTGGTAGTCCGATACTATTACGACCCATCGATGGGCGGTAGCAACTCTATTAAGGTTGTATTGCCTGCGGTGTTGCGCTCGAAGGAGTTGCAAAAGTGTTACGACAGACCATATCGAGAGTATGTCGAGTCCGAGAACTTTGCAAAGTTTGATTTCTCGCTTATCAACTACACCGATAAGGCAAAGACGGCTGTCGGCAACCCATATAAATACTTGCCTGTTATTGGTGCCGAAGATGGCGAAGAGGGTAGTGATGACCGCATCAACAACGGAGGTTTGGCAAATGCCAACTATGCCCGTTTGCAGTATGACGGCTTGTCAGCTACGGAGAAAGAGAGATTGAAAAATGCCCTATTGCGCTACTGCGAACTCGACACAATGGCAATGGTGCTGATTTACGAGTTTTTCAAGATACATAGCATAAGGCTAGCAAATTTCGATAAACTACATAAATAGCTAATCCTACTTATAGTGAATATGGTAATGATGTGAAAGTGATAGTTTTTTACATCATTACCATATAAACAAATCTCTTCGAAACCTGATTGCAGAATTATTTTAACTTTTCCAAAAGTTCTCCATTACTATTTTTCCAACACTTATTTCCACTCTTACTACTGCCTGCAACAACAGATGCTGCTGCACTAGAGCTATTAAATAAGTAATCTTTTGCAAAAATACAATCTTTAATTACGCCCTCTTCTATTAAGGTTTTTCGAAGATTTTTGTATCCCTCTGGCGTGGAGCTATTAGGTTCTCCTGATGTGATTTTAGAATCTTTAAGTACAACAAAGCCATCAGCTGTGGGTTGTCCACACGCTTCAGCATCTTTAGCTTTCATATAATAATATGGAGTATCTACGGATTTATCTTGATATGTTTCGGTACGAATTGCAACAGGTTCTAAAATTTTAATACCAACAGCTCTCATCAAAATTTTTGCGTTTTGAATGAATTCTTCCATTTCACTCTGTCTAGATTCGGAAAGAGTTGCACCGCCAGGATGAGAGGCATTCATTAATTTGCACCTATCAACCATCTCTGCTGTGTCATAAAATGCTTGCTCCAGATATCTAACTTGTGCTTTATCTAAACCCTCTTTATTTGTTCTTATTAGTACAATTACTTCATTCCACCAAGGTTTATTTGCAAGATGGTTAGACAATCGGCCTTTCGCATTATCCGTCTCTCCAATATAAGCAAGAGTCTTTCCGCTAATATCATCTTTACCTAACAATATGTATACTGCTCCATTTTCGTCAAAAAATTCCTTATGGTTCTCATCTGTTTCGGTCTTTAGCAATTCGCCTCTTGGTATTCTATACATACGACCATTCCAATTGGCTAGTTCACAATAAAGACGATGATTAGGGACTCCTTCCATCAAGAACATTGTAATGGTTTTAGTTTGTTTATTAACTCCCATAGCTTCTAGTATTAAGAAAATTTGTATCTGTTAGTAATTTTTATGTTTTCTTCCACAAAATTAAACTTTTTATTTGGCTTATGCAACCCAAATAGAGTATTTTATAGATTGTACGACAAAACGCACTCCTTAAAACCCTATCCGTGGGCGCGTGGTGCTATTGCCGAGGCGTTCGGCATTGCAGAACTCTACTATGCGGTTGATATCGAGTTCTTTGCCCGTTAAAATCTCCTCGACAGTCTGCTTGCGAGCGATATTCTCAATCTGTCCGCCACTGAAATCGTATTTCGTGGCAAGCATCTTCGCATCTGCCTCCGACAATGCCGGCAACATTGAGCGCCAAATCGACTGCTTCGCCTCCAATGATGGCTGCATAAACTCAATCTTATAGAGAAAACGACGCTCAAATGCCGAGTCCATATTGCTTGTCAGATTGGTCGTGGCTATCATAATTCCTTCGAGATTCTCCATCTCTTGCAAGATGATATTCTGCATCGCATTTTCCATCTTATCCACCGCACGCTCGGCATTGGCATTACGCTTATTTATCAGAGCATCTGCCTCGTTGAAAAAGAGTATCGGCGCATGCTCGCACTCCTTAACCAACTTGCGATAGCGGTCAAAGAGAGCCTTTATATTCTTCTCACTCTCGCCAACCCACTTGCTATTTATCTCCGAGATATTGACCTGCATAATATCACGCCCCGTTTGGCGTGCCAATTGCAAAACCGTTTCGGTCTTTCCCGTTCCGGGTGCGCCATAGAATAGGCACGCAAAGCCCTTTCGCATACCCTTTTTCTCCAATCTGTTGCAGATACTGTCGAACTGCTCGGGTGCAAGCATCGTGCGCAGCTGCGAGAGCGAACTCTCCTCTTTCGGGTTATAGAATAGCTCTTTGGCAACAATCGTGGAGTGTGAGGTCAAACGATTATCCTTCTCGGTGGGGCTCTCTATGCCCAAATCTTTCAATATTTCTTCGCATACATACGATGTGAGAGTATGGGCATCACCATGCGCCCTACCGTCATTATCTATCAGTTGAAATAGCCCCTTTTCTATTAGAGGCGAATTGCCATTTTTCAACGCTCGCACTTGCCTTCTAAAAAGTGGGCCTTCACCTTCGTAGAGGTCCTCGTAGTCGGACGGGATAATCACTATATCATCGTTGGAGACGAGCATATTGCAACCCCACAGAAGGAGCATAAGGTCGGCATCGTTCAGTCCGAGCGATTTGACCTCACTTACAAAGGGCAATGACGCATTTGTCGAGAGCAGTTCGTGTATCATATCCACAAACTCTTGGTAGTCCACATTCTCACTCTTTCGTTGATGAATGAGTTTGTTTAATTGGTCAAACAGCTCCAAAGTGTCAGCAACTTTAAGGTCGAGTGGCTGAGGGACTTCGTTCTGCCGAATAGCTTTCAATGCGTCGGCACTTATCTGGTAACGCTCCTTGTCGCCACGCATATTGAGTTTGATATAGCGTTTTTTGCACAACGACTCCAACTCCGCAGCGTAATGCAACATGTGTAGGCGGTGACAATCTACATAGTGTGCCAAATCAGTAATAGAGTTCCACTCGTTGTAGAAATTTGCCAAGACAGCCAATATCACCGTCTCTCGCTCGTTTAGCTGCAACCTATGGGCGATATATCGAATCGGCTCTGCATTCTGCTTGTAGAATTTCTCACTCAACGCCGAGTCCTCGGCACTCATCGCAATCTGCTCTATTGCACTGAGCAGAGTCATCTCTGCCTGAACACTCTTCTCACTTTGGCTCTTTTCTTCTCTCTTCTTCATAATCTGTCCTCCTATTTTTGTTTCTGGGGACAAATTTACCCTACACATCTGCCAAAATGTGGCATAGTGCTATTGGGTTGCAAAAAAAGATGTGCAAAAAAGGCACATCTTTTTGTTGTTTTTTTGAATGTGAGTTTACCACTCATCAAACGAAGCATTTTTTTCGCTCTTACTATGTACGCATATACCAAATGAATCGTCTTGGTCAGTTTGGCTCACAGGGGTATGCTGCACCTCGTATTCAATCTCCTTAAATGGAGTATGAGGGTGACAAAACGAATCTTCGAGCATAACAACATCTTTTATATTTTCTAATTCGTAGACCTGTGTTGCTCCTCGTTTACCCTTACCGAATAGAAACCACGCTGTACATTTGTTATAGTTGTCAAAATATCCTTTAATATAGTAAGGTTCAATCTCTACCCAACGATCCTCAAGCCCGTTATCGTCAGCATCTCCGTTGCTCCAACCCCAATATATCTCAATCTTTCGTTGAAGTGATATAGCATCTAATATGGGCGATATAAATCTATGTACATCAATCTTCGGGGTAATTACATACTCTTTCTCTCTCTGTTCCATATCTATATTGCTTAACAATAGATGGTTTATCAACGCCCCTTGCATTTCGGAGTGTTCTATATTTTTGGGATTTTTGATAACATACTTGTAGTAGCGTTTGCGGTCGCACTCAATCTCAATACCAAACATCTCGTAGATTGCCTTAATATGATTTTGGAGTGTGCGTTTTGGGAGTGGCTCGTGAGTTTCATTGAGCCGATAATTCTCCCACCAATTGCGATTGATACCTTCGTAGTCAATACCTCCGGTTCTCTGAATCAAATCAAGCAACCATACATACCTCTTAAATAAATTTCCTGCCATAGTCTATTGTTTTTATCATTTTCGTTTTCGGCGACAAATCTCGTGCGCTTATCTGCCAAAATCAGGCGCAACCACTATTTTCCACAAAAATAATAAAACTTTTCTACATCGGCAACTTTTTGGCACAAGTGGAGGTTTGCTTTGCGGTCGGAAACAGAGAGTAATCGTATGAGTGCAGAGTTATCGTATAGTGCCATTGATGCAATGAGAGCCGAGAATAGAGCTATCGATACCGAGTCTGTTGATGACAAGGGGTTGATGCGTCTATTCGATGAGAGTGGGCGAATTATCTCGAACTATGTAGATAACCTCTACCCAATGCGTGAGAGCGATATTGCCCGATTAGAGGAGCTAAAACAGTTCTATGCAGATTGCCTATCGAGCGAGAATATCTCCGCCAAATTCAAAGATTATTGCTAACTTGAAATAGAGGAAATAGAGGATGTTTTAGAGAATTTTATATATAGGTAAAGAGAAAATACCCCACAGAGCGTTGTTTTGTGCAAATTATTTTCTATCTTTGTGTATCATCTTCGGATGATGACATAATTTGAGAAGGTGTTTTGTTATATCTTTCCGAGTAAATCTGGTAAATTTCAAGTGGAAAGAGATAAGCAATCGGCACTCAGCTTGGTATATCGGTATAATAAACGATATTCAGGTGTGGGGTTTTTGTTTATCTTTCCACGGGCTTACCAGAGCCAACTCGGAGAAAAGCAAATAGCTCCACACTTTTATAGTAATATGCAAGACACGAAAAAAAATAAACGATAAAGCAACTTGAGTATAAACCTTAATTAAATCTTGTTGGATATCATTAACTATGTGAAAAGGCATTACAATATAGAGTATTTGTGTGGTATATTGTATTGTAAAAATCCTAAAATTGTAAGTATTATTACACAATGTTATCCAATGTGCAAATTAGAAGATTGTGATATTTATATTGAGGATAAATATCAAAAAGCACAAGCAGATGATATTAAAGAAGAAACTCAAACAACAAATTAAACCTCAAAATATTAGTGATATAGCAGATTTATTCAATGTTGACTATAAGGTGAAATATGAAAATGGAATCAAGGTGGAATCTTGTTATATTATTAGTTCTAACAATTCTATTACTATAAGATTGGCAAACCATAAAACCAAATTAAGAACTTGGACAGATAATTATGAAAAAGGGAAAGAACCTAATAAATGCATTAGTTTGGTCATTTATGGGGAAATGAACATAATGGAGACACAAGATGGTGATGCGCTTCGGCTCGCCACGCTTACCACGAACTATATATGGCTCTGCCAGCCGTTCATCAAACTTGGCGATAAAAGCTTCACTAATACGGGTGCATTTCTCCTTTATAGAGTTATGAAATGGCAATAAATTGCATATGATATTATCGAAGAGAAACCGATGCCTCTTGGTTTTTGCGTTATTGATAATTTGAATATCACTCACTCAAGATTCATAAAATCCTTATTTCAAAATACTGCAAATTTTAACAATAAGGATGTTGATAAAGATATGTTTGAATGTATCCAAAATAAAAGGTGTTTACATATATCACATTGGATGTTCGATGAAGTTTTACGAGATATCAAAATACTAAAATCTATCTTTTTATTTCTTATGAGATATGCAAGATATAGTGGGGAGTACGATTTTGTATGGTGTGATGGGAAAAATGAGATTATATACTATCCTATCAATGATATTGATTTTTATTTCAATTGCCCATCATCTACAAGTTATTTTGCACAAAACTTTTGCAATGAATAAAAATATAGGCGATACTTGATTGAATTTAAGTATCACCTATTTTGTTTCCTCAAATTTTCCTGGGTCAACACCTATATCGTTGCCTTTATTTTTTCGACATGTCAGCCAAAACACAAATAAAATTACATAAAAACCCCTGAGATTTACAACCTACGCAACCAGATTGCCGAGATTAAGGGCAACACGATCGTAAACATCGAGGAGTTTAGCCAGACTCGCAAGTTCCGAGATGAGGCTGCCGAGTGGAAGGAGTTTGAGTTGAAACTCCGCATCGAGGAGCTCAAGAAGAGTCTTGAAAAGGCAAAGGTCGAAGCTGCACAGCAGGCAGCTGCCGATGCCTTCTACGCAACCGAGCAGGGTCAAGCCTTTAAGCGCGAGTGCGAGGAGAAGCGCATCCTGCTTGGCAGTGAGTACGATTGCGCAGAGAGTGCAACCCTCGAACTTATCGAAAGTCACCTCCAGGCAACGCTTGGCAAGCAATGGCGAGCTAATCGCCTCTCAACAAGTTATGTGGAGTTGGTGGTTGTTGATGCTAATAGCAAGCCGATCTTCGGTCAGAGCGTGTCGATCTACTACGAGAAGAAGTGTTGGCTCGGTGGCGAACGCTTCCAGATCAATGTAGGCACCTGCGGTAGCCACGACCTGCTCCCAGAGGAGCACGGCTACACGATGGCTGATTTCTACATCGGCATTGGCAAGCTCCACGCAAACACCGAGCTCCTCGAAACAATTAAGGATGCACTTTTCTACTACGCAGAACGCATAGCAGACATTCAGAAAGAGGTGCGTGAGTTGGACGAGCTGATCAAGAATTCAACACGCGCCTAAACGACAAAGCAGTGCTGCTAGCCATTCTATATTCCCCCAATCTGCAAATAACATAGTTTTGTTTCAATATTGTATTTCTGGAAAGATTAACTGAACTTTGCACCACGAAAAATCGTTCTTTTATACCTATTTTACTAAGCAACAGCAAAAAAATGTCTGTAAAATTGCACATTCTGCGAAAAGTTTGCTAACTTTGTAACAACATATTACGCGGAAAGTGTAAGTTTATTCTCGAATTGCGAACTTAGGAACTTCGTCAAATGGTAAAGAGAATATGCGGACATCTTCTTGCGTCGTACCCTGCAATGGGGTATAGGCGTGAGGCTGTTGCTTATTTTATTTACCAAGGTTTCCTAAGGCCTGCAATTCAAAAATAAGTTTCCAGCACCACGCTTTCTTTTTTGTGTTGCCCGCGCGATATGTACGCTATTTATGATTAGAGGTAACAAATTTTAACTACGCTATTTTATGATTACAAAGAGAGGCGATTACACAGCTCCTGAGCTACAATGCTGCGAGCTTGTTGTAGAGCGAGGATATTCGGTTTCTACCGTTGTCAACAATTGGGAGATGGGTAGCGAGTACGAAGGCTCGGCAGATTAGCAACAACACAATTTCAAAAATCATATTATTATGAAGAAAACATTACTCTTATGTTTGAGTTTTGCGGCACTTCTCACTATGGGGTGTACGCAGGACATCAACGAAGTGGAGCTCACCCCATCGTTGGGTGTAACTCCGCAGATTCGTATCGATGGCTCCATCAATCAGCAGTATATCTCGCGTGTTGATGATGGTGGCTTCTGCACAGGCGACCAGATTGGTCTCTACGGTGTGAACTACACCGAAAACAACTCTGTTGCGGGCGAGCTTCTCGACGAGGGCAATCAGGTGGACAACGCCTGCTACACCTACGACCGCGAGAATAATGTGTGGACCTCGAGTGGCTCCATCTACTACAAGGATGCCGAGACCAATATCGACCTCTACGCCTACTACCCTTATGGCTCTCCTGCCGAGGTGCGTGCCTACGAGTTCGAGGTGCAGCAAGACCAGTCGGGCAAGAACACCCTTGATGGCTATTCGCAGTCCGATTTCTTGTGGGGTAAGACCGAGAATGTAGCCCCTACCGAGGCTAAGGTCAAGTTGCGTTTTGACCACCGCTTGGCTTGTGCCAATGTAATCCTTGCCGAGGGCGATGGCTTCGAGGAGGGCGAGTTCGATGCGTTGCAGAAGAGTCTATTGGTTATGAATACCACCCGCAAGGCCATTATCGATTTGCAGACCGGAGTTGTTGAGGCTACGGGCGATGCCGAGAGCGAGGGAATCGTTATGAAGGTCGATGCCGATGGCTACAAGGCTGTTGTTGTTCCGCAGAGAGTTGCGGCGGGCACATCGTTGTTCTCCATCACTGTTGGAGGTATTTCGTATCGCTTTAAGAATACTAATGCCGATATCAACTACGAGAGTGGCAAGCAGACCAAGTTTACTATCACCATCAACAAGAAGGCACACTCGGGCGAGTACGAGTTCTCGTTGGTCGATGTCGAGGTTGTCGATTGGGAGGCCGATTTGGAGGCTCACGGTGGCGAGGCACGCCAATACTTTGTTGTAAAGATGGATGAGCCGGGTACTCTCGGCGCAAAGATTCGCGCAGCCAAGAAAAACCCTGCCAAGATTAAAAACTTGAAGGTCTCGGGTAAGATTGATGTTCGAGATTTCCTTTATATGCGCGAATCTATGACAATTCTGCAGGCTATAAATCTTAAGGAGAGCGAGATAGCCCCTGCATGGTCTGCACAAATTGAGCCGCAGGGTGAGAGTGGTTACAGAGATGTCCACTTTGGAGGTGTTGCTCCTGAGAATAGTAATGAGCGCATCGCTATTATCAGAGAGGCTTATCCAAATTGCTCGATTATGAAATCATTGAGCTCACAATCCAACGCTCATGAGTTTCCGGTTACACTTGGTGGTAAAGCATCCCTTGTCTATTTCTGTTTCCCCGAGAAGGTTACCAAGATTGAAGGGTATGCATTCAATGGTACTCTTCTTTCGGGTGCATTGATTATTCCAAATGATGTTACCGAGATTGGTGAACGCGCATTTTGTGGTACGAATATTACCTCTCTTCAACTTCCGCATGGGCTAAAGCGTTTGGAATCTATGGCGTTCTTCGAATGTTTTTCTTTATCGGGATCCCTCTCTTTGCCGGAGAGTTTGGAGAGTATAGGTAGTAGTTGCTTTGAGCGATGTGGTATGTTGACAGGTAATTTGGTATTACCTTCAAAATTAAAAAGAATCGCGAACCGTTGTTTTTTGGGTTGTTCCGGTTTAACAGGCGATTTGGTAATTCCGGAGGGAGTTACAGAGATAGGAGACTATGCATTTTCGAGTTGTTCCGGTTTAACCGGTTCACTTACTCTTCCTAAAGGATTAAAGACATTGGGCGAATCCGCGTTTGGTAGCTGTGATTTTCAAGGCGAATTGGTTATCCCAAATCAAATCCAGGTTATACCAAGAGGATGCTTCAGCGGCTGTAACTTTTCAAGCATTGTTTTTGCGGAAAATAGCGAACTAATCAAAATCGAAGCAAGTGCATTTAGCGACAATTCGCGCCTTAGTGAGCCGGTTATTTTACCCGAGGGATTGCTGACAATAGAGGGTACTGCTTTTAATTATTGTGAGAGTATGCCATCAATTGTTTTGCCAAAGAGTCTAACGGTTATCGGACAAATGGCATTTAAGTGTTGCTACAACCTCTCGTCGATAACCTGCAATGCTACCACACCGCCGGTATGCGGAAGTGGTGCGTGGAATGGCGTGGCAAAGGATAACTTTACCGTCGAGGTGCCCGAGCAGTCGGTGGTTAAGTACCAAACACAGTCGGGTTGGAGCGACTTCCGCCGTATTGCAGCGCACCACGACTTCTCGCTCTCGCGTCCGCTGTTAAGAGTGTTAAATGCGGAGCATAGCGAGACCTATGTAATGCGCGCACCTTCGGGCGAGGCGTGGAGCATAGAGTCCAAACCCGATTGGGTAACTGTTACCCCATCCTCGGGCGTTGGCAAGGTGGATGTAACGGTAACCGTAAACACGATGACTGCAGCCGAGGTGGGTACATTCAAATCGCGTACAGGCGGAACGGTGGCAAGCCCAACTTACACAACCTACAACGGCCGTGCCGGCGAGGTGGTATTCCTGCTCGATGGCAAGGAGTACCGTATCAAGATGGTGGTGGAGCAGTACGACTACGAGTATGGCGATGGCGATGTAATGGTTAATCAGACCGCTACCGAGGGCAAGGGTGTAAATATCGTATTTATGGGCGACTGCTTCGATGCTCGCGATATTGCCGATGGCTCCTACTTGGCGGGTGTCGAGGAGGCGATAGGTTACTACTTCGCTATCGAGCCGTACAAGACCTACAAGCCTTACTTCAATATCTACACCATATTCGGCCTATCGAAGGATAGCGGAATTGGTACGGTAAACACCGTTAAGGAGGCTAAATTTGGCTCGCAGTACTCGCTTGACGGTATCTCGTCTGACCACGCAACCTGCTATGAGTATGCGATGAAGGCAGAGACCGTAAACGAGAATAACCTCGGCGAGACTTTGGTGGTACTTATCGAGAACACCACCGACTACGGCGGTATCTGCTATATGTGGGGCGATGGCTCGGCAATAGCCTGCTGTCCGATGTCGCGCGATGCCTATCCATTCGACTTCCGCGGTATTGTTCAGCACGAGGCTGGTGGCCACGGATTTGGTAAGCTGGCCGACGAGTATATCTACCACAACGCATTTATTCAGTTGTGTGCTTGCTCTTGCTGCGACCACTTGAAGGAGCTCCGCGCTTATAAGGCACTCGGCTGGTATCGCAACCTCTCGGAGAATGGCGATATGAAGACCGTGGAGTGGGCTCACCTTATCTACCACAAGGACTACTCCAATATCGTCGATATGTACGAGGGCGGATTCTTCCACACTCGCGGAATATACCGTTCGGAGGCTACATCGTGTATGAACAACAATATCCCTTACTACTCGGCAATCTCGCGCCAGGCAATGGTGGAGCGCATAATGAAGTATGCCGGCAAGGAGTTCGATATCAACGACTTCTATGCCAAGGATGTGCGCGACGCCTCGAACAATACCCGCGTGTCAATGCCGCTTGTAGTGGAGGAGAATGCCGCAACAATGAGGGGCGCAAGCAAACAGATGCCTCCAAAGTTTATGGGCGACAAACCGCAACTCAAAAAGTCTAACAAATAATCAAAGGAGGAGAGAAATATGAAAAAGATATTTGGAATTTTGGCAGTTGCAACTCTTTTGATGATGGGTTGCGAAAAAGGTGGCGAGTCGCAGGTGGTAAACCCTGACGAAATCCGCTTTGAGACCTCTATCTCGCGCGTGGCAGGGGCTGCGTTCGAGGAGGGCGACACCTTCGGACTCTACGCCGTGGAGTACAATGGCGAGGAGGTGGCCGACCTGCAAGTTAGCGGCAACTACCTCAATAACGAGGCTGTAACCCTCACGGGTGGCGTTTGGACTCCATCGCGCAAGCTCTATTGGAGCGATGTTCCGTGCGACTTCTACGCGATATATCCGCAGCAGAACATCGAGGCTATGGAGGATATCCTCTTCCACATCGCCACCGACCAGTCACAGCCTTCGGCAGATGGTGTTTTGGGCGGCTACGAGGCCTCGGATATTATGTGGGCCAAGGCTGAGAAGCACTCGCGCGAGAATGGCGCGGTAAACCTCAAATTCCAGCATATGATGTCGAAACTCGTGGTCGATATCGTACGCGGTCCAAGCTACGAGGGCGAACTCCCCGAGAATATCGAGGTGCATATCTACAATACCGCAACTACGGCGCGTGTGAATTGGCGCATCGGCTCGCTCGAGAAGTACCTCTACAGCGAAAATAAGACTATCAAGATGAAGCAGGTGGATGGCGACACCTTCGAGGCGATTGTCGTACCGCAGTTTATCGAGCGCTCGACACCTCTCGTTGAGGTGACAATGGAGGGCATAGCCTACCTCCTCGAGTACGATATGTCGTTCCGCCCGGGCATCCAGCAGACTATCACCGTAACCCTCAATACCTCGCCAGACCAAGAGAAGATTGAAATCTCGATAGATGGAGAGGTAGGAGATGGCTGGGAATAGTAAACCTGTTCGTTTCTAAAAACACCCACAAGTTTGAGTGCTTGTGGGTGTTTTGTTGTGCTTTGAGGTTAAACATCCGCCGTTTTTTGATCTTTCTGGTTAAATATACATCGCATAATGCTATTTTATCGGATTGCAAAAGGCGTAACCCGCAAAATTTGGCTGGATTCTCACCATAAAACCCTCATACTCTTAATATTCGGCGGAAATTTGAAGCAAGAAATAGCAAGTCCCCCTCACAGGAGGGGGATTTAGGGGGTGGGTAACACACTATTCACGAGAAAAGGACAGTCATTTTGACTGTCCTTTCTCCGTGAATCCGCCGGGGCTCGAACCCGGGACCCCAACATTAAAAGTGTTGTGCTCTACCTGCTGAGCTACGGATTCATCGTTCCAAATAGGATTTCTCCGTTTTTGGTGGTGCAAATGTATACAATATTTTTATTATTGCCAAATTTATTTCATTATTCTTGCAATTTTCCTACCTGATGCGGTCCAACGAGCGCACAAGTGCCTCATCTTTGGCGATGCCGCGAATAGCCAAGACCATCGGGATTATCGCCACAACAGGCATCAATGCTGCAAAGCCGAGCGTAAAGTTCAACTCCTGCATCAACTCCGCCAATACATCGCACATACGATAGCAGTAGAGCGCAATAAACGCTGCTGAGCCGAGCAACAACACAATCTCCGATACGCAAAGGCGAATTTGTGTCATACGCTTTTTGTAGAGGAAAATCGTAACGAAAGGCAGTGCCGTAGCCACCGACAAAATTATGCCGAGGTAGAGTGGTAGAGGAGCCTTAAAGCCCACCGTACCATCTGCAAACCAAGCCTTTATAATAATCTCGTTGCCACCTTGCCATATCGTCGCCAACGGCAAGAAAAGTGTAAGCGACATCAACGCTGTCGCCAAAAGTAAATATACTGTCTGTATTCTCTGAATCATAATTTTTCACTGATTAAATATCTGTTTCTATCTGTCGAATTGCGGTTTATCAACTCGCCAAGGAAACCTGCCAAGAAGAGTTGCACGCCAAGAATTACTGCCAAAATAGCCAAATAGAAGAGTGGCTGGTCGGTTACAGCACGCAATGGCAGATTGTGGAACTGCTTGTAGAGTTTGTCCGCAATTACCCAAATCGTGGTAAAACCTCCGACCAAGAACATCAGCGTTCCGAGCGAGCCGAAGAAGTACATCGGTGAGCGACCAAAGCGCGACATAAAGGTCACCGAAATAAGGTCTAAATAGCCCTTAACCATACGCTCAATGCCGAATTTCGACACGCCATATTTGCGCGCTTGATGCTGCACCTCTTTCTCGCCAATGCGCTTAAAGCCTGCATATTTTGCAAGAATCGGGATATAACGGTGCATCTCGCCATAGACCTCAATACTCTTTACAACTCGCTTGCGGTAGCACTTCAAACCGCAGTTAAAGTCGTGCAGCTTAATGCCCGATACACAGCGAGCCGTAGCGTTGAAAAATTTGCTCGGAAGGCGTTTTGAGAGTGGGTCGTAACGGCGTTTTTTCCAACCCGAAACAAGGTCGTAACCCTCCTCCAAGACCATACGGCGCATCTCCGGTATCTCGTCAGGCGAGTCCTGCAAGTCCGCATCCATCGTAAATACCACCTCGCCCTCGGCAGCCTCGAAACCGCAGTAGAGCGCAGGTGATTTGCCGTAGTTGCGAGCAAAGCGGATAGCCTTCAACCTCTCGCCATACTCCTTTTTGAGCTGCTCGACAACGCTCCACGATGAGTCCGTAGAGCCGTCATCTACCATTATAACCTCGTAGGCGAGTTTGTTCTCTGCGCACACTCGGTTAATCCACGCCATCAATTCGGGCAGCGACTCCTCCTCGTTGTAGAGGGGCACAACTACCGATACATCTATCTTATTGCTCATCTTGGCTCTCTTGATTATCAAAGATTTTAGGCTCACGCTTTGTGAATGCCGCTACAATCAGACCAACGATAGTTCCTGCAAGGAGATACGACCATACGCCCGAAAATATGCTCGATATGAGCGATGGCTCCTCCTGCGCTTGGAGTGCCTTGAACATCTGGTCGTATGTGCCGACCATCGAAGCGGGCACCTCAGTCTGCGAGAGGTAGTCTTGGAGCAACTTCACGGTAGCAGCGATATAGTTCTCGTAGCCGACAACATAGTGGCGGAACATATAACTGCCGAGTGCCACGATAACACCTGCCAACATCGAGATACTTGTAGCGTACGACAAACCGCTGCCGTAGGAGAAATATGGCATCTCCTTACGCTCTGATAATACGAGAGTTGCGTAGCCTTTGGTAAAGCGATAGACGAGGTAGCAATACGCCGCCATAGCGACCAAGCACTCAATGCTCATCACGATAATCCAATTTACGCTGTTACCATAGTAGAGCATCGCAGTCTCGGCAATACTCGAAAGCAACATCACGCCACCAAGGATAGCACCCTTGGTAAGCATATCATTCAAAAAAATCGAAGGTTTCATAATCTCTTTGCTTTGTTTTACTTCGCAAAGATAATTAAAAATTAAGAATTAAGAATTGAGAATTGAGAATTATTTTGGGGTTTTAGCCATTGGCCATTAGCCATTAGCCTTTTTATGCTATTTTTTGCAGATAATCAAAAATTTAAGGAAACTAGTGAGTCTAAGGAATTTAATGATTCGCCATTCATTAAACACCCTAAATTCTCTAATCTCACTAAAAAAGCTAACGGCTAAAAGCCCGAAAAACTAAATACCCCTCTGGCTTTCAGCCACCTCCCCTAATTTAGGGGAGGAATATTAAATAAAAATACCTTTAATTATCAATTGTCAATTTTTCAATTGTCAATTTGAAAAAAAGCTAACGGCTAAAAGCCTATTATTTCACTCCCAATTTCTCTATCGCAGCAGAATACTTGCGTGAGTTTGCGTTGTGCTCTGCCAGAGTGCGGGCGAAGTTGTGGCGGCCATCTAACTCGGGGCGGGCGCAGAAGTAGAGATATTTATGCTCCGCATAGTCGAGTACCGCATCTATCGCCGCTACGCTCGGTGCGCAAATCGGTGCAGGGGGCAAGCCACGATTTATATAGGTATTGAATGGTGAGCGATATTTAAGATGCTTATGCAGAATGCGTTGCAGCGTAAAATCGCCCATCGCATACTTGATTGTCGGGCAAGCACCGAGAGCAATACCACCACGCAGACGATTGATATACACACCCGCAATCATTCGCATCTCTGATGGGATTTTCACCTCCTCATAGACTATCGAGGCGAGCGTCATAACCTCATATTTCGAGAGTCGGCAACGCTTCAATTTTGTGGTGCGCTCCTCGTTCCAGAAGTGGTCGTATTCGCGTTTTATGCGGTGTAAAAGTCGCTCCGGCGTAATGTCCCACCACACCTCGTAGGTGTTCGGGATAAACATCGCAATAGTGCTATCCTTCACAAAACCTAACTCCTTGCGCAACTGCTTATTACGCATAGCCGAGAGTAGGGTAGCGGAGTCCGCCTCAATCTGCTTTGCGAGTTTTCCTGCCAACTGCGGAAGTGTGCGAGCCTCGCCAACAACGAGCTTCACGGGCGACTGCTCGCCAAGCACCAACTTTCGGACTGCTCGGATTACACTCTCGCCATCGTGGAAGAGGTAACGCCCCGTACGGAAACGCCCTTCGAGGTTGAGTCGTTTGGCGTAGAAGTCGAATGCTGTGCGGTGGAGATTTGAGCGCAACGATGGGCGCAGTTGCTCGATTATTGCACTATATTCGCTCTGCGGAGTTATGTATACAACGACCTCTTTGTCAAGGGCTTTGCCGTAGAATGCGGAGTATAGCACGATAAGTGCCGCAGCCGCCAAACCACCCACAAGAGCCGCCACACGAAAGAGTTGTCCGAGAAATTTTTTCGTCATTTGTCGCTAAAATTTTTGCAAAGATACAAAAAAAGTTCTACTTTTGCACCTCGGGTAAGTCTTATACGACCAGCTCCTGCAGAACTCCCCCAGGCAAGGAATTGAGCAAGGGTATGCGGTTGTAGCGGTGCGATATAAGTAGCTTACCCTTTTTTTGTTGCCATAAAGGCACAAAAAAAGGGTAAGCTACTTAATTAAAAATTAAAAATTAAGAATGCAGAATTACATATTTTCCGTATTCTTATAAAAAATCGAAATTCTCTCGTCTCTCGTCTTTCGTCTCTCGTCTTTTTTTATTACCTTTGCCAAAAATATAAAAATAGGTATATGCAAAAATCTATGACCGGCTTCGGTAAGTCCGAAGTTGCGATAAATGGCAAGACAATTACGGCGGAGATTCGTTCGCTCAACTCCAAACAGCTCGACTTGGGTTTAAAAACCCCTGCCGCATATCGAGAACTCGAAAATGACATCCGTTCGCTTGTATCGAAGCGCGTAGTGCGTGGTAAGGTTGATTTGCTCGTTTCGGTGGTTTCGACCGAGGTAGCAACCGCTTCACGCATCGACAAACCCCTCTTTGCTGCCTACATCAAGCAGATGAACGAGGCGCTGGCGTACGCAGGCGTAGAGGTTGATTACGAGGCTATTATCCCCGTTGTAATGAAGATGCCGAATGTTATTCAGGCGGACACTGCCGATGCCTCCGAGGAGGAGAAAAAGGCGGTTATGACCGCTGTGGAGGGTGCTATCGACAAGCTCGAAGCGTTCCGCAAGCAGGAGGGTGCGATTTTGATTGCCGACCTGTTGCGCCGAGTTGATTTGATTGAGCAGATGCGCAACGAGATTATTCCGTTCGAGGCGGCTCGTACCGAGGCTGTGCGCCAGCGTATTCGCGAGGGTATCGAGAAATTGGGCGTAGAGGTGGATAATAACCGCTTGGAGCAGGAGATGATTTTCTATATCGAGAAACTCGACATCACCGAGGAGAAGGTGCGCCTTGAAAACCACTGCAAGTACTTCCGCGAGGTGGCTGCCACAGAGGAGGCGGCTGGTCGCAAGCTCGGTTTTATTGCGCAGGAGATGGGGCGCGAAATCAACACCACCGGCTCAAAGGCGAACCAGCACGATATTCAGAAGTTGGTGGTCAAGATGAAAGACGAACTCGAAAAGATTAAGGAGCAGGTGCTTAACATTTTGTAGCACAAAATGTTAAATTGAGAATTGACAATTGACAATTACTACTGATGCAATAAATTTTATTAAAATAATTTTTGTTCTTTGACATTTTGGTTTTTGATTGTTGATTGGTCGGTTGTGAGCAATTCTCGGATTGGAGTCTTTGCAAATGCAGATACTCCC
>SUZP01000028.1 GCA_015059865.1 Rikenellaceae bacterium
ATATGCCATTCTACGTTAGTCTGGCAAAGATAAATTCAAATCGGTTGACTCGAAAAACCTCTATAACTACCTAACTTTCAATATTTTCAAAGAACTTTTATGATTTTTTACCGGACACTAATGAACAAAAATATAAAAACTATGGAGTATAATTTCAAAGAGATTGAGGCCAGATGGCAGAAGGAGTGGCAGGAGCGCGGCATCTACAAAGTAGAAGTCGATAATTCGCGCCCTAAGTTCTATGTGTTGGATATGTTCCCATACCCATCGGGAGCAGGTTTGCATGTCGGACACCCACTCGGATATATCGCCTCGGATATCTACTCGCGCTACAAGCGATTGTGTGGTTACAATGTGTTGCACCCAATGGGTTACGATGCCTTTGGATTGCCTGCCGAGCAGTATGCAATTCAGACAGGTCAGCACCCTGCCGTAACCACCGAGCAGAATATCGCCCGCTACCGTGAGCAGATGGATAAGATAGGTTTCTCCTACGATTGGAGTCGCGAGGTGCGCACTTGCGAGCCTGAATACTACAAGTGGACACAGTGGGCATTTCTTAAAATGTTTGCTCACTACTACAACAACGCTACCCAAAAGGCAGAGCCTATTGCTGACCTTGTAGCGCACTTCGAGAAGCAGGGCACCGAGGGTGTCGATGCGGCTTGCACCACAGAGTTGCACTTTACCGCCGAGGAGTGGAACGCCAAGAGCGAGGCAGAGAGGGAGCAGGTGTTGCAGAACTATCGCCTTGCTTTCCGTGCCGACACAATGGTGAATTGGTGTCCTGCACTCGGCACCGTACTCGCCAACGATGAGGTTAAGGATGGTTTGTCGGTGCGTGGCGGATTCCCTGTCGAGCAGAAGCGAATGAAGCAGTGGTTGTTGCGTGTTACGGCTTATGCACAGCGTATGTTGGATGGTCTTGATTCGCTCGAATGGAGCGAGTCTTTGAAGGAGATTCAGCGTAACTGGATAGGTCGCTCGGAGGGTGCGCAGGTGTTCTTCGATGCAGAGATGGCAAATGGCGAAACCCGCAAATTGGAGATTTTCACCACTCGCCCCGACACAATCTTCGGTGTAACATTTATGGTTGTTGCTCCTGAGCACGAGTGGATTGCAGATATGACCACAGCCGAGCAGAGAGAGGCAGTCGAAGCCTATATCGAGCAGACCAAGAAGCGCAGCGAGCGTGAGCGTATTGCCGAGACAAAGCGTGTGAGTGGAGTTTTCACGGGTTCGTATGCAACAAATCCATTCACGGGTAAGCGTATTCCGATTTATGCTTCGGACTATGTCTTGGCAGGCTACGGCACAGGTGCTATTATGGCTGTTCCTGCACACGACTCGCGCGACTACGCCTTTGCTCGTCACTTCGGTTTGGATATCGTGCCTGTGGTTGAGGGTGGAAACCTCGAAGAGGCTTCGTATGATGCAAAGGAGGGTTGCCTCATAAACTCCGACTTCCTCAATGGCAAGGATGTAAAGGTTGCTATTGTCGAGATGTTCGAGGAGGTGGAGAAGCGAGGCTTAGGTAAGCGTCTTGTAAACTATCGCCTTCGCGACGCTATATTCTCGCGCCAGCGTTATTGGGGCGAGCCGTTCCCAATTCGATATAAGGGCGATGTCGCACTCCCACTTGACGAGAGCGAGTTGCCATTGACCTTGCCGCCAATTGAGAACTTCGGCCCTACCGAGCAGGGCGAGCCGCCATTGGCACGCGTTGAGGGCTGGGAGTATGAACTCTCGACAATGCCGGGCTTTGCAGGCTCTTCGGCATACTACCTCCGCTATATGGACCCACACAACTCGGAGGCTCTTGTATCGAAGGAGGCTAACGACTATTGGCGCAGCGTAGATTTGTATGTCGGCGGTATCGAGCACGCTACGGGACACCTTATGTACTCCCGTTTCTGGAATATGTTCCTCTACGACCTCGGCTATGTTTGCGAGAGCGAGCCATTCCGCAAGTTGGTAAATCAGGGTATGATTCAAGGTCGTTCGAACTTCGTATATCGTGTGGTTGGCACAAATAAGTTTGTGTCGCTCAACCTCCGCAACGAGTACGAAACACAGGAGATTCATGTCGATGTAAATATCGTTAAAAACGACATCCTCGACCTCGATGCCTTCCGCGCTTGGCGACCAGAGTTCAAAGATGCGGAGTTTATCCTCGAAAATGGACAGTATATCTGCGGTTGGGCGGTCGAGAAGATGTCGAAGTCGATGTTTAATGTTGTAAATCCTGACTATATTGTCGAGCAGTATGGCGCCGACACGCTCCGTATGTACGAGATGTTCCTCGGCCCATTGGAGCAATCGAAACCTTGGGATACCAACGGCATTGATGGCGTTCACAAGTTCTTGCGTCGCTATTGGCGACTGTTCCACACCCGCACGGGCGAGTGGGCGGTAACCGACGAGAAGGCGACCGACAAGGAGTTGAAAACCTTGCACAAGACCATCAAGAAGATTAGAGAGGATATCGAAAACTTCTCGTTCAACACCTCGGTTGCTGCGTTTATGATTTGCATCAACGAGTTGGGCGAGTGCCACAAGCGCGAAATTTTGGAGCCGCTTACCATACTTCTCAACCCATTTGCTCCGCATATCACCGAGCAGTTGTGGTCGATGTTGGGACACGAGGATAGCGTGTGCGATGCTTCGTACCCACTATGCGAGGAGAAGTACTTGGTGGAGAGCGCATTCGAGTACCCTGTGATGATTAACGGCAAACTCCGCTTCAAGCAGGAGTACCCACTCACTACTACCCCTGCCGATATTCAGGCGGATATCGTAACGAAGGAGGAGGCGCAGAAGTGGTTGGAGGGTGCTACTCCGAAGAAGATTATCGTTGTACCGGGTAAGATTATAAACATCGTAAAGTAAGATAACTATGAAGAAATTTATTTTTACATTGGCACTAATGAGTGTAATACTGAACAATGCAACTGCGCAGGAGCAGAAGAGGCGCACCGACTATGGTCAAGACGAGACGATTGTTATATGGGACAACAACAAAGCTCCCCACTCTAACGGCTTGACAGGTGAGGCATACGAGATAAAGACAGACCGCTTAGTAAACACTACCAAGGCTGTTTTGTATGTTTTTAATGCTGACCCGACAAAAGCAACGGGACAAGCCGTTGTTGTGTGTCCAGGTGGTGGTTATGCAAAATTATCTATGAGCCAAGAGGGCTATATGATGGCGCAGTGGCTTGCAAAAAGTGGCATTTCAGCCTTCTTGCTCGAATATCGACTTCCAAATGGACACAAGGAGGTACCTCTCGAAGATGCAGTTGAGGCTATACGCTTTGTGCGCAAAAATGCGAAGAAGTATAATGTAAACCCAGAAAAGGTTGGTATTGTCGGTTTCTCGGCAGGAGGACATCTCGCAGCTTCTGCATCAAACTTGACAGAGATGAAAGATAGACCAAACTACTCAATTCTGTTCTATCCTGTATTGACAGCCAACGACTTTAATACTCACATTGGCTCATTCCGTTCCCTCCTCGGCAAAGGACACTCCGAGAAGGAGGCTGACAAGTTCTCGATGGTGAAGAGTGTAAGCGAGAATACTCCTCCAACCATTCTATTCCTCAGCGACAATGACACCACAGTACCGGCAGCAGGTGCAGCACAATACTATTCGGCACTACGCTATCATGGTATCAAGACCGCAATGTATATCTTCCCGACTGGCGGTCACGGCTGGGGTAACTACGATACATTTGCCTACCAAAAGGAGTGGCAACATCTGTTGCTTCGTTGGTTGAGCGAGTTGAAATAATGATTTACAAAATTTACAAAATAGATTTATGGCAGATAGTTCAATTTTGATGCGTCTTGATGGTCTGAAAATCAAGTACGAGGAGTTGGGGCAGAAGCTTACCGACCCCGAAGTGATTGCAGATGTCAAGTCGTTCGTTCAGTACAACAAAGAGTACAAGGAGTTGGAGCCTATTATCGAGACCTCCGACCGCTTCCGCAAGGCAATTCAGGCGTTAGCCGATGCGAAGGATATCCTCGCAAACGAGAAGGACGAGGAGTTCCGCGAAATGGCGCGTATGGAGATTGCCGAGTTGGAGCCTGCAATCGAGCAGATGGAGGAGGAGATAAAGATTCTCCTTATCCCGAAAGACCCACAGGATGGCAAGAATGCCGTACTCGAAATTCGTGGCGGTACGGGTGGTGACGAGGCGGCATTGTTCGCTGGCGACCTATTCCGTATGTACACCAAGTATATCGAGTCGAAGGGTTGGCGTTACGAAGTAACCTCTTTCTCGGAGGGTGTTGTCGGTGGCTACAAGGAGGTTATCCTCAAAGTTACGGGTGACAGCGTATATGGCACTCTCAAATATGAGTCGGGCGTACACCGCGTACAGCGTGTGCCACAGACCGAGACACAAGGTCGTGTGCATACCTCGGCTGCATCGGTAGCCGTTTTGCCTGAGGCAGACGAGTTCGATGTTGAGGTGTCGTGGAACGATATTCGTAAGGATATCTTCTGTGCTTCGGGACCGGGCGGTCAGTCGGTAAATACCACCTACTCGGCAATTCGACTTACCCACATTCCGACAGGTATCGTAGTGCAGTGTCAGGACCAGAAGTCGCAGATTAAGAATACCGAGAAGGCGTTTGAGGAGTTGCGTACCCGTATCTTCAACCTCGAATATCAGAAGTACCTCGACGAGATTGCATCGAAGCGTAAGACACTCGTATCGACAGGCGACCGTTCGGCAAAGATTCGTACCTACAACTATCCGCAGGGCCGAATTACCGACCACCGCATCAACTATACGATTTACAACTTGTCGGCGTTTATGGATGGTGATATTCAGGACTGCATCGACCACCTTATCGTTGCCGAGAATGCGGAGCGTTTGAAGGAGCAAGAGTTGGGATAAACTCTGTTTATCCAATTGACAATTGACGAATTGACAATTGACAATTAAAGGTTTTTATATTATCATTCTGCATTTTGCACTCTGCATTCTGCATTTTGTGTCTGCATCGGCGCAGACACAAACTCCGCTTTATATCGTAAATGGCGTGGAGATGGAGAGTGTGCAGCATATTCCCGAGAAGAATATCGAACATATCGACCACCTCGAAGCCAACGAGGCAACCGTAGCGAAGTATGGCGAGAGGGCAAACAATGGCGTTATTATCGTTACTCTGCGCTACGACAAGGAGGCGCAATTTATGGGCGAGAAGTCGCTTGCCGACTATGTTGCAGAGCGAGTGAAGTGGAACGAGAGTTGGGGCGTGGCGCGATATGTGGTGCGCTACACGATTGGTGCCGATGGCTCGTTTCGTCTTGGCACTGAACTCGAATCCACCGACCGACAGTTTCGCAAAAGGGTGTTGAAGGTGTTGCAGTCGCTCCCTGCGTGGCAACCCGCCACCAAGCAGGGCAGGGCAGTCGAGAGCGACTATGTCTTGGCAGTGCAACTCCCTCGCGGAAAGGCAATGCCGAAAGAACCGTATATCGTGATTAGATAAATTGACAATTGACCTTCGGTCTTCACTGCTCCGCCTCTGCATAGTCTGCAAGCAGCCTCTGCTCTCGGCTTAATCGCAGCGGTGAAGAATTGACAATTGACAATTAAAGGACTTTTTAATAATGAACGATACTCCACACATAACATTAGCCCAATTACAAGGGCGAATATCCATCGCTCTGGCAGAGGCGTTGCCGTTGCCGGTGTGGGTGAGTGCGGAGGTTGCAGATATTAAAATCAACGCTTCGGGACACTGCTACATCGAACTTATCGAGAAGAATGAAAAGACGGGGGCAACCGAGGCGCAAGCGAGGGCGACTATTTGGCGTTCGCAGGTGATGAGCACCATAGGTCGCTTCGAGCAGGAGAGTGGGCAACGGCTTGCGAAGGGTATGAAGATACTCTTCAAGGCTACCGTTTCGCACCACACCGTCTATGGAATGTCGCTACAAATTCAGCAGATAGATGCTCTGCATACCATAGGCGATATGGAACGCCGCCGACAGCAGACCATCGAGCAGCTCCAAAAGGAGGGGGTATGGGAGCAAAATCGCTCTCTGCCGATGCCGTTGGTGGTGCAGCGCGTGGCGGTGATTTCGAGCGCTACGGCTGCGGGTTATCGCGACTTTATGAAGGAGTTAGAACACAGTGCCTACCGCATTGAAACCGAGTTGTTCGAGGCGACAATGCAGGGCGAGAGGTGCGATGAGAGCATCGTGGCGGCACTCTACGCCGTTGCCGAGCGAAGCGACGAGTTCGATGCCGTAGCAATAATTCGTGGCGGTGGCTCTACGGGCGATTTGGAGTGCTACAACTCCTACTTATTGGCTTTTGCCGTAACGCAATTTCCGTTGCCCGTGCTGACAGGTATCGGACACGACAAGGATACAAGCGTTACCGATATGGTGGCACATACGCCACTGAAAACCCCTACCGCTGTGGCTGCGTGGATAGATGGGCGAGCAGCCGATTTTGATGGAGCGTTGGAGTATTGCGCCATCTCGTTGCGCGATATCTGTCGTCAGGCGACACACGCAGCAGCACTCCGCTTGGAGCAGTTCTCGGCAGATGTGCGCCACTTGGCAGAGCGCACCTTGCAAAGTGAGAAGCAACGCTTGGAGGGCATAGCAACGGTGGTGGCAAATTTCGCCCCCGAGCGCATATTCCGCCTTGGCTATGCCATAGCGCGCCGAGAGGGCAAGGCACTGCAAAGTGTTGAGGGCGTAAATGTCGGCGATACAATAGATATATCTCTTGCCGATGGCGACATCAGTGCAAAGGTCTTAACGAGCCAGACTATAAAATAGTAAAGGCTCAACACTATCCTTTTATACATATTATAATATATCAGCAAAACTCCCTTTTTCGGCAATTCCATTAGGGAGAACCCTTGTTATCCTGAAAAATTGTAAGTTATATCAGAAAAAAGTAGCAAAAAAGGCGATTTTTTGGCACAAAAATTATAACTTTGCAGAACAGATTGTTTTAATCTGTAAGTAAAACTATATGTAAAAACACATAGAAACATTAAAAAAACCACTAATCAGACTACAAATCATGTACGGAGAATTTCAACAGCACCTTCAACAGGAGCTTGAATCAATCAAAGAGGCTGGTCTTTACAAGACCGAGCGAGTAATCTGCTCGCCACAGCGTTCGGCTATTGAGGTTGCAGGTAAGGAGTGTCTCAACTTCTGCGCCAACAACTATCTTGGATTATCCGACAACCCTCGCCTTATTGAGGCCGCAAAGCGCACCTTAGACGAACGCGGTTTCGGAATGTCATCAGTTCGTTTCATCTGTGGATGTCAGGATATCCACAAGGCATTGGAGAAGGCTATTGCCGACTACTTTGGAACAGAGGATACTATCCTCTATGCCGCTTGCTTCGATGCAAATGGAGGAGTATTCGAGCCTCTCTTCACCGAGCAGGATGCTATCATCTCTGACTCGTTGAACCACGCCTCTATTATCGACGGCGTGCGTCTTTGCAAGGCTGTGCGCTACCGCTATGCCAACGCCAATATGGAGGAGTTGGAAGATTGCTTGAAGCGTGCACAGGCTCAGCGTTTCCGCATCATCGTTACCGATGGCGTATTCTCGATGGACGGCAATGCTGCCCCACTCGACGAGATTTGCCGCTTGGCTAAGCAGTACAACGCTTTGGTGATGGTCGATGAGTGCCACTCGGCAGGCGTATTGGGTAAGACAGGTCGTGGTATCACCGAGTTGTACAACTTGCGTGGCGAGGTCGATATCTTGACTGGAACTCTCGGCAAGGCATTTGGTGGTGCTGTGGGCGGTTTCACCACAGGCCGCAAGGAGATTATCGATATGTTGCGTCAGCGTTCGCGCCCTTATCTCTTCTCGAACTCGTTGCCACCAGCAGTAGTTGGAGCAAGCCTCGAAATGTTCAAGATGCTCGAAGAGAGCGATGCTCTCCACGACCGCTTGGTAGAGAATGTGGCATACTTCCGCGAGAAGATGATTGCCGCAGGTTTCGATATCAAACCTACCGTATCGGCTATCTGTGCCGTTATGCTCTACGATGCAAAACTCTCGCAGGATTTCGCTGCCGAGTTGCAGAAGAAGGGTATCTTCGTTACTGGATTTTATTACCCTGTGGTACCAAAGGGACAGGCTCGTATTCGTGTACAGGTATCGGCAGGACATACTCGCGAGCAGTTGGAGCGTTGCGTAGCTGCTTTCGTAGAGGTTGGTAAGGAGCTGGGTGTGCTGAAATAGTGCACACCCCCTCCACATAACCCACAATTTGTATTAACACTCTTAAAATTTTGGATTATGGGCAAGGAGTTATTAGATGCGATTGACCGTAAGATTTTGAAATTCTTAGTTAAAAATGCGCGTATGCCATACTTGGAGATTGCTCGTGAGTGTGGAATTTCTGGCGCCGCAATACATCAGCGCATCAAGAAGTTGGAAGATACAGGCGTTGTGCTTGGTTCGCGTATGATTGTTAATCCGAAGATGCTTGGATTTGATGTTTGCGCCTTTGTGAACCTGCGTATTCAGGACCCTATTATGGGCTCCTCGGTAGCAGAGAAGATTAAGCATATTCCGGAGGTCGTGGAGTGTCACTTCATCACGGGAGAGTACTCTGCAATGGTGAAATTATACTGCGTAGATAACGAACACCTGATGCACACCATCTTCGATAACATCTTGCGTATTCCGGGTATCACAAGTACCCAGACCTACATCTCACTGAACGAGCTCTTCTCGCGCGAGCCTCATATCAACTACTTAGACAGATAGTATGGCGCAAATAAGATTGACAAAGGAGTTTTCGTTTGAGTCGGCACACGCGCTCGATGGATACGATGGTTTGTGTCGTGAAATTCACGGGCACTCGTATCGTCTTTTCGTAACCATAAAGGGCGAGCCTTCGCAGTGTGAAGATAACCCTAAGCGAGGGATGGTGATGGATTTCGGCGATTTGAAACGCATTGTCAATAGCGAGATTATCGAGAGATTAGACCACTCATTTGTCCTGCGTAACTCGGAGCAAAACGCCGAGTTGCAAAGGGCATTTAGTGCTAAGTTCGAGAAGATTGTGTTGGTAGATTATCAACCTACTTGTGAGAATATGTTGGCTGACTTCGCCGAGCGATTGCGAAGAAGATTACCTGAGGGTGTGGAGTTGCACTCGTTGCGCCTGCACGAAACAGCCACCTCGTACGCAGAATGGTTTGCATCTGATAACGATTAAAAAAATAGAATTATAGATAAAACACCTTAATTGTCAATTCGTCACCACTGCGATTAAGCCGAGAGCAGAGGCTGCTTGCAGAGTATGCAGAGGCGGAGCAGTGAAGACCGAAGGTCAATTGTCAATTGGAGATGAAAAGGCTTTTCCTTGTCGATGCTTATGCATTGATTTTTAAGTATTACTACGCCTTTATGGGTAGACCTATGCGCAATCGAGCAGGTATGAATACCTCCATAGTGTATGGGTTTACTAAATTTTTGCGCGATATCCAAAAACGCGAAAAGCCCGACCTTTTAGGTGTTGCATTCGACCCTAAGGGAGGTTGTTTCCGTCGCGATATATATCCAGAGTACAAGGCTAATAGACCTGCTACGCCTGAGGATATTCTACTCTCGGTGCCTTATGTAAAGCGTATTGTCGAGGCGATGTGTATCCCCGTGTTGGAGGTTGCGGGTTTCGAGGCTGACGATGTTATCGGAACACTCGCCAAGAAGGGAGATGAGGCTGGTTACGAAGTCTTTATGGTTACACCAGATAAGGACTATGGTCAGCTCGTGAGCGACAACCGCAAGCTCTACAAGCAAAAAGGCGAAGGCATTGAGATTATCGATAAGAAGGCCATACAAGATAAGTATGGTATAGACCGACCTGAACTCGTACGCGACATCTTAGCCTTGTGGGGCGACTCTTCGGACAATATTCCGGGTGTTCCGGGTATAGGCGAAAAGGGAGCCTGCAAGATAGTACAAGCGTGGGGCGAGGTGGAAAATATCATCGCCAATGCCGATAAGATTGGAGGTAAAACAGGCGCAAACATCCTTGCCAATGAGGAGCAACTGCGCTTGGCTAAGGTATTGACCACCATCCGACTGGATGTTCCTATCGAATTTAACGAGGAGGATTTGACGGTCTGCTCGCCAAAGATAGACGAGTTGCACGCATTGTTTGCCGAGTTGGACTTCAAGCATTTCCTTACCGACTTGAATAATCTTGCCCCAATAGAGGATAGCTCTATTCCGAAGCAAGCGCAACAGATTCAGCTTGCCAATATGGCGAGAATGAAGGCCGGACAGCAAAAAAAGGCCTCGTTGGAGGGACAAGGCTCGCTCTTTGATGCTATGTTTGCACCTGCTGCACCGACCATTGAAGCCGAGGCTACAACCGAGCCAAGTACCGAAGAGGGACAAATAGACCTCTTCGCCAATACATTTGCGACAGCAAGCACAACACCGCACAAATACACCACTATATTTACGGCCGAGGGGCTATGCAATGTTGTTGCAGAGGTCGCTGCGGCACCATATTTCTGCTTCGACCTCGAAACTACGGGCTTCGATATGTTTGGCGACCGCATAGTGGGACTATCGCTCGCCATAAAGGAGCACGAAGCGTGGTACATCCCATTCGGGCACAACGCCGACACACGCTCACGCAACGACATCGAAGCGGAGTATGCTGCGATTTTACGACCACTATTCGAGAATGAGAATATTGCGAAAGTTGGACAAAATATGAAGTTCGACATCCTCTTCCTGCGTGCATTGGGCATAGAGGTCAGGGGTGCAAAGTGGGATACAATGCTTCTGCACTATCTGCTTGATGCCGAGTCGCGTCACGGTATGGATGCTATGGCAGAGCGATATCTCAACTACTCTCCAATCTCAATAGAGTCACTTATCGGCAAGGGGGCAAAACAGCTCACAATGGATATGGTCGGCGTGGAGCGCATCGCCGAGTATGCAGCCGAAGATGCAGATATTACTCTGCAACTATACAATGTGCTGCGAGCCGAGATAGAGAAGGAGCCAACACTCCTGAAACTATATCACGATATCGAGGAGCCAATGATTGGAGTCTTGGTAGATATGGAGTGGGAGGGTGTGCAAATAGATAGCATAGCCCTACAAAACTACTCCACAACGCTATCACAGAAGCTCTCCGCCATCGAGGAGCAGATTAGGGAGCTTTCGAACGAGCGCGAGATAAACATCAATTCGAGCCGCCAGCTTGGGGAGTTGTTGTTTGCAAAGATGCGCATTACCGACAAGCCGAAGATGACCAAGACGAAACAGTTTTGCACCGATGAAGAGTATTTGCAGTCGTTTGCAGGCGAACATAAGGTTGTAGATTTGATATTGGAGTATCGTGGTGTGAAGAAGCTGCTATCGACCTATGTAGAGTCATTGCCACAATTGGTAAATCCTGTAACGGGGCATATACACACCTCATACAATCAGGCTGTTACAGCCACAGGCCGCCTCTCTTCGGCAAATCCGAACTTGCAGAATATACCTGTGCGCGACGACCTTGGTCGCCCTATTCGTAGCGCCTTTGTACCAAGCGACGAGCAACACGAACTCCTCTCGGCGGACTATTCGCAGGTGGAGCTTCGATTGATGGCACACCTAAGTGGCGATGAGAGCTTGTGCGAAGCTTTCCGCGAGGGTAAGGATATCCACGCAGCCACGGCTGCACGCATCTTCAAGAAGCCTATCGAGGAGGTTACGAGCGAGGAGCGTCGCCGAGCAAAGACGGCAAACTTCGGCATCATCTATGGCATCTCGGCATTTGGGTTGAGCCAGCGACTGCGTATTCCGCGTAGCGAGGCAAAACAGCTTATAGAGGGCTACTTCGACTCCTATCCGAAGGTTAAGGAGTATATGGATAGGGTTGTTGCAGGGGCTCGCGAAAAGGGTTATGTCGAGACCTTGTTTGGTCGTCGTCGCTACCTTGCAGATATAAACTCTCGTAACGCCAATGCGCGTGCCTTGGCAGAGCGCAACGCCATAAATGCCCCAATTCAAGGTACAGCGGCCGACATTATGAAGTTGGCGATGGTAGGCGTAGCGCGTCGATTTAAGGCCGAGGGCATTCGCTCGCGTATCACAATGCAGGTGCACGACGAAATAGTGGTCGATTTGTTGCGCTCGGAGCGCGAGCAGGTTGAACGCATTGTTCGCGAGGAGATGGAGGGGGCTGCAAAGCTCTCAATCCCTCTCACGGCTGAGTGTGGTGTGGGTAGAAATTGGCTCGAAGCACACTAAGAGTTAGACGAGAGACGACCGCTGCGATTAAGCCGAGGGCAGGGGCTGCTTGCAGCGGTGACAATTAATGGTAAAAACGATAAATAGTTTTTTTAACAAGCTTATTCCTAACCAATAAAATAAAAATATGTTAAGTATTGCAGAGAGACACAAGTACATCCTCGACAAGCTGAACGAGTATGGATTTATTCGTATCACAGATGTTGCCGAGGAGTTGGGGGTAACAAAGGTTACCATCCGTAACGATGTTAAGATTTTAGAGAGCAATGGTTTGCTCTACAAGGTACACGGTAGCGCCCGTCTGGCAAATCCACACATTGCAGACCGAGACCTCTTCACCAAAAGCCACCTCAACAAGGAGGCAAAGCAGCGCATTGCCCATCGAGCAATGCAACTTATCAACGATGGAGATGCTATAATGATGTCAGCAGGTTCCACCACTTACGCATTGGCAGAGGCCATACACGACAATCTTAGCAGCTACTCGCTCAATGTCGTAACTCCGTTCTTGAAGGTATCAGAGTTGTTGTGCGATATGGAAAAGGTCCGCGTAGAGCAACTTGGAGGTCGTATTCACCGTAAGTCCTACTCGACATTAGGAGAGGGGGCAGAGCACACTTTGGATAGTGTCGTGTGTTCCAAATTCTTTGTTGGAGTCGATGGTATTGACCCCGACTTCGGCATTACAACCTCAACCATCGAGGAGGCAAAGTTGTCGCACAAGATGATGTCTTGCTCTTCGAAGATTGTTGTTTTGGCAGACTCCTCAAAATTTGGCCAGCGAGGTTTTGGTCACATTGCTTCACTCGATGAAATCGATATGATTATCACCGACAATGGCATAACCAAGGAGATGCGCGAGATGATGGAGAATGCAGGTATCGAGCTTATTATCGCCTAAAAAGTGCCATTTTTAAGAGCAAATATCGAGCATCGTGAATAGATATGCCGACATAGTATTACCATTAGCACAACCTGCCTACACCTTTGCCATTGGCGAAGGTGTAGAGGTTTCTGTGGGTGATGCTGTGGCGGTACAATTTGGCAAGCAGGCGGTCTACACAGGCATCGTCTGGCGACTGCACGACACACCTCCTGCACGAGGCACAGCGAAGCCTATCTTGAAGGTGTTGTATGACAAACCTCTACTCTCGGCGTTGCAGATGCACTTTTGGGAGTGGATTGCCGACTACTACATCTGCTCGGTGGGCGAGGTTATGCGCGTGGCACTACCCTCTATCATCAAGGCGAAGGCACGATGCGAGGAGGAGTTTTCGCCATACGAGCCAAAACGAGAAGCCATCGTAAGGCTTGTTGCAGAGAGTTTTTCCGAGGAGATACGAGCAAAGATGGCTCGCCGCGCACCAAAACGATACGAAGCTCTATGCGCCATCGAACAAGCGGGGGGATTGCTACCTCGCTACGCCGTACAACTTGATACTACGGCATTGAAAGCCCTTGCGAAATCGGGGCTTATAGAGATGGGTGAGCGCGACTATACGCTCAACTGCGAGTGGAGCAAGACGCTACTTCCGAAGCTCTCCGATGCACAGACTACGGCTCTCGACAACATCCGCAACGGGTTGAAGGAGAAGCGTGTAGCTCTGTTGCACGGTGTCACAAGTTCGGGTAAGACCGAGATATATACCCACCTTATCGAGGAGCGACTCTCGCGTGGCGAGGATGTACTATTCCTCGTTCCCGAAATATCATTGACGACACAGTTGGTGGAGCGTATGCGCGCACTATTTGGCGAGAGCGTCACGGTCTATCACTCGAAGCTTACACCCCAACAACGCACCAAGCTCTACACCGATATACTCTCCTCGGAGAGTGGTAATTTTGTTGTTGGAGCACGCTCGGCATTATTCCTGCCATACAAGAAGTTAGGCTTGGTCATTGTAGATGAGGAGCACGATTCGAGCTACAAACAGACCGAGCCAAATCCGCGCTACAATGGGCGCGATGCAGCGATAATGCTCGCCGCTATGCACAATGCCAAGTGTGTATTGGGAAGCGCAACGCCTTCACTCGAAAGCTACGCCAACCACCTATCTGGCAAATATGCCTATACGCGACTAACAGAGCGATATGGTGGCGTGGAGTTGCCGAATATAGTCATCTCTGATACGGTGCGCAATGTCAAGCGCAACGAGCGCAAACGCCACTTCAACAAGGAGTTGTTAGAGGGTATTGCCGAACGATTGGCAAACAATGAGCAAGTGATTCTCTTCCAAAACCGCCGCGGATACTCGCCATATATGGAGTGTCCGTCGTGTGGCTGGTCGGCACGCTGTCCGAAGTGTAATGTAACCCTCTCGGCACACCAACAAAAGGGGCGTATGATATGTCACTACTGCGGTTACAACGCGCCGATAGAGCGCTACTGTCCTAATTGTAAATCGGGAGAGTTGCGCCCAATGGGGTTCGGCACAGAGCGCGTGGAGGAGGCTGTGGCAGAGATATTTCCCGATGCACGAATATTGCGTCTCGATGGCGACACCGCCACTTCTGGGGCTGCCTACAACCGCATTATCGGAGCCTTCGCACGCCACGAGGCAGATATTTTGGTCGGCACACAGATAGTATCTAAGGGGTTGGATTTTGCCGATGTAACTCTAATCGGAATATTGAATGGCGACAACCTACTCGCCTCGCCCGATTTCAGAGCAGAGGAGAGGGCTTGGCAGCTGCTTATGCAGGTTGCCGGTCGTGCGGGCAGACGCGACAAGCGCGGTGAGGTGATAATCCAGACAGCCGAGCCCGACCACTCCATCTATGCAATGTTGGGAGATTATGATAGGGTGGCAAATAAACTACTTGCCGAGCGTAAGCAGTTTGGTTATCCGCCTTTTGTGCGAATAGTGAAGATTACGATGCGCACGAACGACAAGGAGCGACTTGTGGGCTCCTCGTTACAACTTGGCGAGCAGTTGCGCTCGCGCTTTGGTCGCAGGGTTTTGGGCCCCGTAGCTCCTCTTATCGACCGCGTACGCGGCGAGTACCGCGTGGAGCTGATGCTCAAAATCGAGGTCGAGAGCTCCTTCTCGAAGGCGAGGAGTATTCTGCGTGAGGAGATTTCCAAACTGAAAAGCGATAGGTCCTATCGAAATGTTGTTGTAATTTGCGATGTCGATATTTTGTGATATTTCGGGTGTGGTAGTGGATGCGCTATCGCTCGTATTACCACGCACCTGCATAGCTTGTGGCAGAACGCTCTTGGAGGCGGAGAGCTGTATGTGCATAGCTTGCCGATACAATATGCCGACCACCAACTTTGCCAAGCAGAAGAGCAACCCCATAAAACGACTATTCGAGAATGTGATGCCCATAGAGTCGGCCGCTGCACTATTTTGGTTTGTCGGAGGCTCGGAGTGGCAACGCATAATCCACAACTTCAAATACTACAATCGCTGGTTTTTCGCACAGAAGATGGGCGAATGGCTCGGCGAGGAGCTACGCGATAGTGGCAATTTCGAGGATATCGACCTCATAATACCGATACCTCTCCACTTTCGCAAGCGACTACTCCGCGGCTACAACCAGTCCGAACAACTCGCCATAGGCGTAGGGCGCAAGATGGGTGTTGAGTGTAACTTCCGCGCGATAAAACGCTGTCGCTACAACGATAGCCAAACCTCAAAGAGCAACAGCGAGAGGTGGGAGAATGTGGACAACATCTTCGAGGTACGCGACAGTAGCAAACTGCGAGGTCGTCACATCTTGTTGGTGGATGATGTACTGACCACAGGTGCTACGATTGGCTCGTGCGCCCACGCGATATTCGACGCCTGCGGAGGAGATGTCCGCATTAGCGTTGCATCGTTGGCAGTATCGCGCCGCATAAAGGATGGCTGGTAGAGTTTTCAAAAAGATATAAACAGCATAGATAGGTCTCACGACGCGATTTTGTGCCGATAGAGCGTGTTTTAAACAGAGTTTTCAACACGCGCACACGAGCGTATGTTGGAGGAGCAACAAAAAAGAAGTACATTTGTGGGATAATTGGTCGAAAAAATGGCAAAGGATTTCAAAAATAGCAATAACAGTGGAGCATTTGCAGAGTTGGCTCCTGAGGTTCTTGGAACAGTACCACCGCAGGCAATAGAGCTTGAAGAGGCGGTACTCGGTGCATTGATGCTCGAAGCTGATAAGATTACCGAGGTGCAGGAGTATCTCACCGAGGCCTCATTCTACAAGGAGGAGCATCGCTTGATATACAGAGTGATGAACGAGCTCTCGATGGCACAACAGCCTATCGACCTCTTCACCGTAACCAACCAACTCAAATCGAAGCGCGAGTTGAAGAAGGTGGGAGGAGCAAACTACCTTGCACAGCTGACTCAGCGCGTAGGTACAGCTGCAAATATCGAGTTCCACTCGCGCATCATCACCCAGAAACATATCCAGCGCGAGCTTATCCGCGCCTCAACCGAGATACAACGCCAGTCGTACGACAGCACAATCGATGTAAACGACCTTATCGGCTTTGCCGAGGGCGAGGTGTTGAAAATCACCGAGGGTTATGTAAAACGCTCGGTGCAGTCGGCAAACGATATCTTGCGCACCACAATTCGCCAAATCGAGAAGGCAGCCGAGAATGACTCGCGTTATAGTGGCGTCTGCACAGGCTTCACCGAGTTGGACAATATCACTCTCGGCTGGCAGCCGTCAGACCTTATCATCATCGCTGCACGCCCTGCAATGGGTAAGACCGCCTTCACACTTACGATGGCACGAAATATGGCTATCGAGTACGATACCCCTGTGGCATTCTTCTCGTTGGAGATGTCTTCGGTGCAGCTGATGACTCGTTTGGTTGTTGCCGAGACGGGTATTGATGGCAAGACCATCCGCAGCGGAAAGCTCTCACCTTCGGAGTGGAAGACGCTCGAAACAAATACAAAGGCTCTCGGTATGGCTCCGCTATATATCGACGATACGCCAGCATTGTCAATCTTCGAATTTCGCTCGAAGGTGCGCCGCTTGAAGGCAAACAACGATATCAAGATTATCGTTATCGACTACTTGCAGCTGATGACTGCATCGGGACAGGGCGACAAGGGCAATCGCGAGCAGGAGGTGGCCTTTATCTCGCGAACATTGAAGGGTGTTGCCAAGGAGTTGAATATTCCGATTATTGCCCTCTCGCAGCTCAATCGTGCCACCGAGTCGCGTGGCGGCTCGAAGCGACCACAGCTGAGCGACCTGCGTGAGTCGGGAGCTATCGAGCAGGATGCCGACCTTGTGGCATTTATCCACCGCCCTGAATACTACGGCTTCACCGCAGGACCAGGCGAGGAGCCCGTCGAGGGATTGGCCGAGTTTATCCTCGCCAAGCACCGTAACGGCTCGGTTGGCGATGTAAAACTGCGCTTCATCAAGGAGCAAGCCAAGTTCGCCAATTGGGACCAAGGTGGCGTAGGTATGGCTCAACCAGGAATGGAGCAGTACGAAATGATGGAGAGTCCAAGTATGCAACCATCGTCGGCCTCGGTATTACAGAGTGCAACAAGCGACGAATTTGCCCCATTCTAAATTTGCCCCATTCTAAATCAGGAGTTCGATGTTTGTAAAGTGTTTTGCAGGTGCAATAGTGGGCATCAAGGCTGTCAAGGTTGATGTCGAGGTGAATGTGGCAGGAGGAGGCATTGGCCTCTACCTCGTTGGACTGCCCGACAACGCAGTGAAGGAGAGCGAGCAACGCATACGCTCCGCCTTCGAGAACTCACAACGCCGAATGACCGCCAAGAAGGTGGTGGTAAACCTCGCCCCTGCCGACCTACGCAAGGAGGGTTCGGGCTTCGACTTGCCTATTGCCGTAGGTATTCTTGCTGCCACACAACAGGTACTCGACACGCGCCTTGCCGACACGATGTTCGTCGGTGAGTTGTCGCTCGATGGTGCAGTGAAGTCGGTACGAGGTATTCTCCCCCTCGCTGTAATGGCCAAGGAGTGCGGTCTGCAACGCATTGTTGTATCGGCTGCGAGCGCGCACGAAGCGGCTGTGGTCGAAGGTATAGAGGTTATCCCCGTAAACACACTCTCGGAGGTTATTGCCTATTTCAACAACGAGTTGGATATAACACCCGCCACAGCCGAAATAGCCAACACAACTGAGGAACAAGCCCTCTACGCCGAGGACTTTGCCGATGTGAAGGGACAGCGCGATGTGAAGCGCGCCTTGGAGATTGCCGCCGCAGGAGGTCACAATGTCTTGATGATTGGTGCTCCGGGCTCAGGTAAGACGATGTTGGCACGCCGTATGCCTACGATTATGCCCCCGATGTCGTTGGAGGAGGCTGTCGAGGCGACCAAGATACACTCCGTAGCGGGTAAGCTGGGCGAGAATATCGGCCTAATGTCGAAGCGCCCATTCCGCGCACCGCACCACCTCACCTCGCAGGTGGCACTTATCGGAGGAGGACAGTCGCCACAACCGGGCGAAGTCAGCTTGGCGCACAATGGAGTGCTCTTCTTAGACGAACTTCCCGAATTTGGCAGAAATGTCTTAGAGGTGTTGCGCCAGCCGTTGGAGGATAGAATGATTACCATCTCGCGAGCAAAATATAGCGTGGAGTATCCGTCGAACTTTACGCTGATAGGGGCGATGAACCCTTGCCCGTGTGGCTACTACAACCACCCCACCAAGGAGTGTTCGTGTCAGCCATTTGCCATAAATCGCTACTTCTCACGCATCTCAGGACCACTTTTAGACCGTATCGATATGCATATCGAGGTTGTCCCCGTGCCGTTGTCGGAGATAAACGGCGAGCAGGTCGAGGAGTCGAGTGCCGAAATCCGCAAGCGCGTAATAGCAGCTCGCGAAATTCAGGCGCGCCGCTTCGAGGGTACGGGCATACACTCCAACGCCATGATGAACTCGGCAATGTTGCGCACATTCTGCCCACTCGGCAGCGAGGTACGCGCACTGCTCGAAAATGCAATGCAGCGCCTCAACCTCTCGGCTCGTGCCTACGACCGCATCATCAAGGTAGCACGCACAATAGCCGACCTTGCCGCCTCCGAGAATATCGAGGCCACACACATCGCCGAGGCGATAAATTATCGTACTTTGGATAGAGATAGTTGGGGAAGGTAGTGACGGAGAAGCTATCTAAATCTTCTCGCATTTATCCCGCGTCAAGGCTCGCAGCAAATCGCACGGTGCAACAGCATACTGCTCAGGCGATATGCCTCGCTCCTCCAAGGCGCGTTGCATCAACGGAAGACGCACCATAAAGTGTTCGTTTATCTTGATTGGAGGGCATAGCTCTATACCCTGCTCCTTGTATATCAACCACACCAACTCCGAGCAGTAGACCTCCTCATTGTCGAAGCTGAATTTCAGGTCGTACCATCGACCTAACCACCTCTCTTGATTGATTGGAGCAGAGAGTTGCTGCTTAGGGCGTTTGATGATGTATTTGCCGCCTATTGACCTATCGACAAAACGCTCAATAGGGAGTATTCTCACCGTAGTATCGGCCTCCATAATCTGCACACCCTCAGGGGTATTGACCGCAATACCACAGTGGCTCCACACCGACATCATACCGAGTTTTATGAACTTCGACTGAAACGACTCGGTCTCGATAAAGAGTATATCGCCCTCGCGCAGAGCCGACAAATCGCCACCTCGGCGACACGATGCGCACAACAATACAACAAAGAGTATAAGTAGTATCTTTTTCATCTCCTAATTTCTATTTTTTCACTCCCCACTCGTAGCGTTCGCCCGACAAACCGAGCATCGCCATTACGCGCTCGGTAACTGTTCGACAAAGAGCATCAATATCTTGTGGTCGCGAGTAAAACGATGGCGTAGCAGGCAAAATCACCGCCCCCGCCTCGGTCAAAGTCGTCATATTGCGCAGATGTATGAGCGAATATGGCGTTTCGCGCACCACGAAAATCAGGCGCCTGCGCTCCTTCAACATCACATCGGCAGCCCTCTCAATCAGGGTTTGCGACACCCCCGAAGCGACACGACCAATAGTTCCGACGCTCGAAGGCACCACCACCATTGCATCCCAACGAGCCGAGCCACTTGCTGGCGAAGCGAATAGGTTGTCGTTTGCAAAGAGCTCTATCTTCTCCGAGCAGGAGGGCATCTCCTCGCCCTCGTGAGCTACCACAGCTTGGGCATTCTCGCTGTAAATAAGGGCTATACGCTCCACCTCTGCACTCTCGATAAGCATCTTCAAGAGCTGTCGTGCATAGATTGCACCACTTGCTGCCGTTATAGCCACCACTACTCTCATCTCTACAACTCTATTGCTTTACATTTAAGTCCCATCTCCTCAATGCGCTCCAAAGTCTTTGGCAGGGCATAACTCATATTCGCGAACGACTTTTCGCTGTCGTGGAAGAGTATTATAGAGCCCGCCTTAATATGAGGCAAAACACCTCGCAGACACATCTCGCCCGTGATTTTGCGATTGTAGTCGCGCGAAATAATACTCCACATAATAACCTTGTATCGCTTGGCCACAGCTCGCAACTGCGAAGGAGTGATACGAGCGTATGGTGGGCGAAAAAGGTTGCTCTGCACCGTATATGAAGCGAGGTCTACATCCTCCAAATATTGTTCGAGCGACATCACAACACCCTTTTGATGCGAATATGTGTGGTTGCCCACACGATGCCCCTCTGCCAAAATCTTCTCGTAAAGGTCGGGGTACATCTCCACATTTTTGCCCAACACAAAGAAGGTTGCCTTGGCATCATATCGCCTCAAAGTGGATAAAATCCACTCGGTAATACCCGGCGTAGGCCCATCGTCGAAAGTGAGATAGACACCTCGCTTATCCTCAATCTCCCAAATTAAATCGGGAAACATATTGCGTATAAATTTGGGTGGCGAAATCTTCATATCAACACTCCTCTCTACTTAGCCCTATTGCAAATATAAGTATTTTTCGGCAAATATTTTGCTGCTTCGGCAAATATTTCATAACTTTACAGCATAATAATATATGTATATGAGAGCTTTCATAAATATATTCATAGCAATAGCCACTATATTGTCTGTGGCAAGTTGCGACAGTTTTCGCTCGCTGACAGGTGCAAAAAAGACGGCGCAAGGCTCGCCCTACGAGGTACTTGTCGTCTGCGATGGTCGCGAGTGGGAGAGCGCGCTGGGGGAGGAGTTACGCCAAGTGCTCGGAACGCCTGTCGAGATGCTCAACCAAGTGGAGCCAATGTTCGATGTTGTGCGCATCACAGCTCGCGATTTCAAACATCTACTCCCCTCCTATCGCAACATTTTGAAGGTTTTCTGCTCGCCCGATGTAAAGGAGACAACCATACTCGCACAATACAATGTAGTTGCTACGCCGCAGATTGTACTCACCTTCCAAGGTCCTTCCATCGCAGCAATGGTTGAGTATCTTCATAAAAACGGCACGAGCCTCCTGCAAGTACTCGAAATAGCCGAGCGTAACCGTTCTATCGAGTATGCCAAAAAACAGGGTGCCAAGGCGTTAGAGAAGATGGTGCGCGAAGAGTTCGATATCGCAATGACCATTCCAAATGGCTACACTTTCCGTGCCGAGAGCGATGATTTTCTGTGGCTTTCAAACGAATATCCCGTGGCAAGTCAGGGATTTTTTATATACAGCCACCCATTCAAGGGCAAGTCGAGCACCTCAACCGAGGCACTTGTCAAGGCTCGCAACAACTTTGCAAGGCGTATTCCTGGGCCATCGGATGGCTCTTATATGACCACTGTAACGCGTATCCCAAATGTTGAGGATGATGGATACAGTGACCTTCTGCCACAGCGCAAGGTGGTGAGAATAAATGGTCGCGAATGGATTGAGCTGCGCGGCTTTTGGGATGTAGACGGCGACTTTATGGGAGGCCCATTCGTCAGCTACACCACACTTGACGAACGCTCAGGAGAGCTTCTCACGCTCGACTGCTATGTCTACTCGCCAAAGTATGGTAAGCGCAACTTCCTGCGCCCACTCGAACATCTTGTATATAGTGTCAATTTTCCAAAAAATAACAATTAAAACAAAAAGACTATGAAACGATTTCTAACCCTTTGTGCTTTGATGAGTGCTTTTGTTGCCGGTGTTTACGCACAAGAGCTTCCAAAGATGTTTGCTCACCGCGGATGTTGGAGTAAAATTGTTCCTGAGAACTCTATCCCCGGTGTTGGCCGCGCTGCGCGCCACGGATATATGGGTATTGAGTGCGATGTGAAGATGACCAAAGATGGCAAGATGGTTATCATGCACGACAATACCATCAACCGCACTTGTCGTAATGCCGAAGATTACTCTAAAATTTCGGGCAAGGTAAGAGTCTCAGACCTCACCTTCAATGAGTTGCGCAACAACTATGTTTTGGCTTCGTCAAAGGCCGAGTACCGCACACAAGTCCCAACCTTGGAGGAGATTTTGAAGGAGTGCAAGAAGCACAATATCGTGCCTATGCTTCACTCTAAGTATGTCGAGTCGTATCGCCTTGCACAGAAGATTATGGGCAACAACTGGGTTTGCTTCACCAACAATATCGAGGCAATCAAGGAGTGCCGCAAGTTCTCGAAGTGCCTGATTCTCTACTCTATTGATGAAAAAACTGCCGACTCGGCATTTGAATTGTTGCCGCAACTCGGAGGCAAGGTGGGTGTATCGTCTATGCGCCGCGAAGCTCTCACTCGCGAGCGCATTGCCAAGTTCCGCCAGCTCGGCTACGAGGTGCAGGCTTCAATCTATCGCTCGCCACGCGAGGTATACGCAATTCGCGATGGCGTGAGCATCGTGCTCTCCGACTTCAACCTTATGCCAGATCCAAATAATCGCCCAGTGAAGGTTGTGGATATCGAGCCACAAACCTTGGCGCAGGGTGCAACCCTCAAATTCACCGCCGACAACAAGGTGCAAGATGGTGGTGTAGCTATCGAGATTGAGTACGAAGGAACGCTCGAAATAGCTTTTGACAAGAAGAGTCAATTCTACACACTCCACAACAACGGCTCGCACCGCGACCGCATCGGCAGACGCTTTATTAAGGGCTTGGGAACACTCTCGCTGCATGGTGTAGAGGAGTGCAAAATCAAGTCGGGCAAGGTCTACTTCTACGACTTTTCGGAGGAGTAGTTCCGAAATTATCCCATTTACGAGTTGATGTGTATGGTAAAATTCCTATAATTTTCAATTATCAATTGCCAATTATCAATTTTTATTCATATCTTTGCAGCCGGAAATTTCTAATACATAAAAATATACAACTATGACAATTACAGCAGCTGATATCAAAATCGGTATGTGTATCGAAATGGATGGCAAGACCTTCCTTGTTGTCGATTTCCAGCACTGCAAGCCAGGCAAAGGTCCTGCATTCGTTCGTTCGAAGCTCAAAAACTTGGAGAATGGTCGCGTTCTCGAAAACACCTTCTCTTCGGTAGGTATCAAGATTGAGCAGGTACGCGTTGAGCGTCGCCCTTATCAGTTCACCTACGAGGATGACCTCGGTGCTCACTTTATGCACACCGAGACCTTCGAGGAGATTAACATCGAGAAGTCTTTGATTGACAACTACGACCTTATGGCTGACGGCCAAATCGTAGAGGTTATGTACCACACCGACAAGGATGTAGTGTTGGCAGCAGAGCTCCCTCCAATCGTTGATATGGAGGTTACCTACACCGAGCCGGGTATCAAGGGTGACACCGCTTCGACCAACTCGTTGAAGCCTGCAACCGTAAATACTGGTGCAACTATCAAGGTTCCTTTGTTCATCAACACTGGCGACAAGATTCGCGTTGATACCCGCACCCGCGAGTACTACGAGCGTATCAAATAGTTCATCAACGAATTGCACAATAAGGGGAGTGTCTAACAAGTTTTGAAGTGACCCCAAAAGTTTGGACAAAAAACTTTTGGGGTTTCTTTATGCACAAAAAACACGATTACGGAGCATTGCTCAAATATATGAGGATGCTCGAAGAAGGTTATTCTATTCGTTACCTTCAC
>SUZP01000029.1 GCA_015059865.1 Rikenellaceae bacterium
TAAAGACCTCTTTGCAAAACCTAACTACAATATTGTCAATGAACTGGATGGTTCTACCGAACCAAGTTTGTTTTAATTGTTAAACTTTATAATAATCGTCCGGAACTTTTACCGGACAGCAATGGGATGCAACATAGAATGGTCGAGCCAAAAAGATGAAACCTTAAATCATCAAATAGTGATAGAGATAATATAATAATCAGTAATCTATGAAGCAGATTTTACAGAATGAGAGTGTGGTGCAGGCTCTCTTGCAGGAGATTACGCCAGGGTTGCGCACTGTTGGTTATTGGCTTGGCGAGACCATTAGCGATGTGATTGACGAGGTAGTGGACTTTATAACCGATGAGGAGAAATAGTATGAATAGAATCTTGAAAATGGCATTAAAGGGTGTCGCCTCGGTTATTCTCGGTGCAGCATCCGTATATCTTGGCAAACAAGCATTTAAGTAGGAACTTTATGGGAAAGAAGAATATTATCCATACTCCCGAACCAGAGAAGTCGATTTGGGAGATTATCATTGACCTTATCTCGGGCAATGGGAAGAATAAAAGCTTGCTGGATTGGGTGAAAGACAACTCTTTTAATTAACTAATAAAAAGCGGATAACAATGGGAAACTATGATTCTGACTATGATCCGGATGAGGGTTATGACACTTATGATGCAGATGAAGATTTGGATATGATGTACGATGATATCGACCCCGACGACTATTAACATCGCAGTCATATAGTATTTTCGCCGCAAGATGGTGTAAAAAGCAGTCCGAAACTTTGATAGTTTGCGAAAAATGTTTAACTTTGAAGTGCGTTTTCTATGGGAAATGCATAAAATAAAAGAACTGAAAAGTCCTCAAACAACAAAACCGCCAATTTTGTTCGGGTGCGTGGCACTCGATGTGTACACGAGGATAGCAAACATTGTTCGTCACCTATGGTGCGGACTGCTTGTTTATCCGTATGTGTACTGGGCGCTTGGCGGTGCCTGTTGTTGTATGGATGGCTTGTGGTACGCACTTTTTATTAACATAAACGCTTTGGTGTTATGAATACAGAATGTCCAAAATGTGGATCGGAAGACGCTTTCTTCAATGGCGTCTGCTACGAATGTCCCGCCTGCGATTATGAGTGGGAGGCAGATAATTGTGAATTTAATGAGGAATAAATTAAAAATTATTTATTATGAGGGAAATCACTGTAAGGACTAAATCGGAATTTAAGAAAGCAATAGAGGATCGCTATGACAGAATTATTGCAGTAGGAGCTATTGCTGAAGAAGTAAAAAAACAAATTCAAAGAAAACAGCGAGCAAAAAAAGTTGCCACAGGAGGTGGAATCGTAGCCGGAGTACTCGCATTAGGGTCTATTGTGGCAGCCCCATTTACTGGAGGGGCATCACTGATGGGCTTAATACCCGCAGCAGGTGCAGCATTGACAATAACGACTCCTCAATTGGCACTTATCATTGTAGGAGTATTAGGAATATCATACGGAGCTTTTAGGATGTATACAAAGATTACAATCACCAAAGATGGTACCACTATAATCCTGGAAAGATGAAAAAGTTATTACAAGATATTGCCCGTAATCCACGCTATTTTACTGACAAGCTAACTAAAAAGTCCAAAATAAGTGCTGCCGATCACTCTTATTTTACAAATAACGGGAAAGCTATTAAAGCCGTTTATAAAATTATAGAGATGTTCGGAAACACATACAAAGGCAAATAAATACTCGTCTTTTACTCCGTCAAGTTTTGTCAGTCTGCCGCCATACCTTTGCATTAAAATTTAATAGCAAAGAGTATGAAGCAGAAGAAACATCAGAAGCAAAGCCAAGAGCAGTTGCCTTTTAGTGAGCAGTTGCGACAAAGTATTATAAATCAGCCGTATGACCTTGCAAGTCTGTGGGGCCGTGCGGCTGATTCGTTTCCACAGAACAAGCGCAAACAACGCATTCGTATTGCTATTGCCGTAGCGGTTGGTGTGATTATCGGCGCATTGGCGATACACTTTTTATCTTCGCCCGAGCGATGGATTCGATTATAATTTGTAACTTTACCTAAAATTAGGCACGACTATGAGCGCAGAACTCCAAAGAGATATTCGTAAAATTCTGGTTGAGGATTTTTCCGAAGCGATTGGATTTGATAAAGAAACGGGATTATTGCCAAATGGCAAGAAGCGTTTCGCTGGAATGCCATTTGTAGGATTCCGATATAGTGAGCAGACACCAAAGATTTTGATTGTTGGCGAGGATATTGGCAGTGATGAATGTGTAAACGATAACGCTAAAGATATCAACGGCACACCGTTATATTTCCACGATTTTGACTCCAAACGAAAGAATAGTGTGAATGTAGCAGGAAAATATTATGCCCATCTTGCAGGAACATATATGACTGCACTCTACTTGTTGAGGAACTGCGATAAATTCAAGGATATGTGGGAAGAATCGATGTGCGAAAAGACTGCACATTGGGCATTGAAGATGTTGAGCGCTTCGCAGATTGCAAAAATTGCCCACGCTATTGCGCTAACCAATCTGCACAAGTTTGTCGCAGTAGTCAGAAAGGGTAAGTCTGGCGATCAAGACCGCAACTGGATAGACTATGACAAGGAGTTTGCAATATTTATCGAGGAGGTTAAATGTTTTGCACCGGATATTATTATTCTGCAAGCGATAAATTCAGTATCAGAGGCAGAAATTGAGCAGATAAAACAGGCCGTAAAAGGTGTTGCCGTATATAAGCTAACGCACCCATCAACCCGAAGAAAGGGAGGCCGTATTGTCCAGAACTTAATAATTGACCCATTGCGCAAGCAGGGATATAAAGAGGAAAAACTATGAGTACCGCAGGACTTATCAACCGCTATGTATGGTTCGTGACGACCATCTATAATCGAGGGCCTATCACGCTCGAAGAGATACAGCATCGTTTTGAGTCGCACTTTGGGCGTGGCGAGGAGCTTTCGGAGCGCCAGTTCCACCGCTACACCGATGCGGTGGAGGAGTTGTTCGACATCGAGATAAAGTATAGTCGCTCGCAGCGAGGTTATATCGTTGCCGACCGCGAGGGCATCGACAATATGGGTATGCGCAAGTGGCTGATTCAGACCTTTTCGGTCAATAACATTCTGCACGAGAGCCAAGAACTCAAAAATCGTATCCTCTTGGAAAATGTGCCTTCGGGGCAGCAACACTTGACGACCATCGTGGATGCAATGCGCGAGAGTGTAGCACTCTCGATGACTTACCACAGTTTTCATCGTGAGGAGCCTTCGACCTTTGAGGTGGAGCCGTACTGCGTAAAACTATTTGAGCAGAGGTGGTATATGCTCGGAATGAGCGACAAACTGCGCATCTACGCTCTCGACCGTATCAAGGTGTTAGAGCCTACCGAGCGAAAGTTTAAACTGCCCAAGAAGTTCGATGCAACGAAGTTTTTTGAGGATTACTACGGCATAATCATCGGCGATGAGGATTTTGAGGTCGAGCCTGTGGCATTGAAGGTGGACTGGTGGCAGAGCAAGTATCTCCGCACCTTGCCTCTGCATCATTCGCAGGTTGAGGTGGAGCGCAACGATGAATATTCTATTTTCGAGTATCGCTTGTGTCCTTCGTTTGATTTTCAGCAGAAACTACTCTCGATGGGCTACTCGGTAGGCGTGTTGGCCCCCGTGACGCTCAAAGATATTATCCGCGAAAAGGCCGAGAAGACCACAAATAACAATGCCTCAGCAGGTATGGATTCGCAGTATCATTTTAAGGTGTATAAAAAGTAAGCAGTTATGAGAACTTATAAGGAGCGCGAAGAGGAGTTGTTTGCCCGATGGATGGAGGCGTGCCGAGTGAAAGATGGCATAAATCCGGAGGAGGATTTTGCCTATGACGGCATCCTATTTCGTGGGGAGCTTGAACTCTTAAATGGCTGTTGGATACGCCACTCAGGCAATGAAACCGAACTGTGGGATAACTCACCTTGTCGTTTGCTGATTCTAACCAAAGATACTACCCGTAACGGAGGCCAAGAGGATATACGCGAGGAGGCTGCTCTGAAAAACAACATTGGGGATAGGAAAGAGCCGGCAGCAGGAATGTATCGAAACTTAACATTGTGGTCGTACGCTCTGCTCAATGCGGTGCAGGGTGGCGAGATTGTAGAGTACGACCAAACGCCCTGTTGGGATGAGTTGCGCGAGTACTACGCCTCCGCCCCGATTGCGCGTGTGAATTGCAAAAAAGAGATTGGAGAGAGCTCTATCAAAGATGAGGTGTTAAAGGCTCATATCGAAAGATATGCCGACTTCCTTCAAGAACAAATGGCGATGTACGATGCCAATATTATACTCTGCTGTGGAGGCGGCGGAATAATCAAAGATTTTGTAAAGAATACCTACCTACCAGACCTCAAAAAGTTTTCGGATGCTGGCTGGGTATATTTTTCGCCCTCAACCAAAAAGATTGTGATAGATAGCTATCATCCAACGGCGCGTAAAAAGCAACAAGACATATACGAGCAGATGATGGCAGATTTGAAGGCGTTTCTGGGAGCTAATACTGATTATATAAAGAACAAAAAAGTAAATGAATATGGAGAATAAAGAGTATAAGTATGTAAAGTTTCTTCCATGGGTAGGAGAATACTACAAAAGCGGAGATGGTTTTCAGGGAAAAAAGATTCTAATTCTAGGAGAGAGTCACTATTGCAAAGAAGATGACAATAGGACTCATGAGTGCAAGTTGTATTGGAAAGAAAATGGTGGTAAGTGTTCGTACAATTGTATGAATAAAGATTGCTATTCAATGACAGAAAGGCTTATAAAAGGTGAGTATCTGCCGTTTAGAGAGGATAGAAACGCATACATATTAGATAAGGAAGGTAAGAGACAGAAAAAGGAAACTAAACATCTTCAAACGCTATTGTGTTTTGAACGAAATGTGTTAAACAAATACACATCTAGAGAGGAGAGCATAAAGTTTTGGCACAGTATTGCATTTTATAACTATATGCAACACGCACAAAGTGGCACTCAGCGCCCCCTCGAAAATAGTGACAAAGAAAACTATGAGGCTGCATTTAATGAAGTTCTTAATTATTTGAAGCCCAACTACATTATTGTGTGGGGCAAAAGGTTGCATAATAACAATTTACTTCCGGATAGCGAAGTTTCCACGATAAAAGTAGGTAAATATGAAATTCCTATTAGAAAGTTTGCTGTCGAATATGGAGTAGTACAAGCATTGATAGTCGAGCACCCGTGTTGTCCTTGTGGTAAAAGTCGTAAAAAGTGGCATCCTATATTAAAGGAGTTTTTAAAATTAGATGAATAAATACATCTCCGACATAGCGCACTATAACGAGGTGCTGGCGCGAGTGGCGAGTGTAAAGCATTCGCTTGTGATTGGTACGGCCGATATCAAGGATCTTTATGTGAAGGTTGGTGCAGGTCGTGAGCCATTCCTTGCGGTGCTCGACAAACTCGTAAGGCGAGGTGTGGAGGTGCGCCTGCTGCACGCCAAAGAGCCGGGACCTAATTTCCGAGAAGATTTCGATAAGTATCCTGCACTAATCAAAAAGTTGCAACGCAAGCTCTGCCCGAGAGTACATTTCAAGATGATGGTTTTCGATTGCGAGATGGCCTATATCGGCTCGGCAAATCTTACGGGTGCAGGTATTGGAATGAAGTCCGATGGCAAGCGCAACTTCGAGGCGGGAATTTTGACCGATGACCTTGCGTTGGTAGATGCCGCTGCCGACCATTTCAACGCTGTGTGGACGGGTGAATATTGCAAAACCTGCAAACGCAAAGACTATTGTGGAATGCCTACGACCAAGCAGATAAAAAAGACGAAATAATAGAGCAAAAGTTCCAAATCGTACCCTTCTCTGACCTGATGTGACAGAGAGGGGTTTTACTTTTGTCGCATAATCAAAACCAATAAAATTATGACACAAGAGAGATTTTCGACATTAGAGGAGTGTTGTGAGTTTGCAACGCAATTCTGTCTACTGACTCCTAAAAAGAAGTTAGAGCAAAAGGATAATATGGTCGCTATGCATATTGCGCTCGCAAGGCATATCGATGAACTAATCAATCGTGTTTGTACCCGTCACGATTTAGAGTGTCAGTGGGAATGGAATTATGGACTATGCTGGAGAGGTAGCGCAGGAAGATGTTCTTCTCATTTATGTCTGATTAGACTCTTTCCTAACATTGTTTTCTACGGTGCGAACTATATAAGGAATGTCATCCTACACGAACTTGCTCATCTTACCAACCCCCATCATAGAAGGCGTTTTTGGAAGACTCATATTGCTTATCTGCAAGAAGAGGGATTGCTCCCAGAAGGCGAAGTAACAGAGGAGGAAGAAGTTGATGAAGATAGATGGGGCGGCGAACTTAAATACCATAGTTTATATCTAAATGGAAAACTTATAGTTGATAGGTGGGAATTGGGTAGTTCTATGGTAGGCCGAATAACAGAACACAATCCTTTATTGGCAGATAATTGTAAAGTCTCTTCTCGCAGCATGGAGAGAGGTGCGAGAGTTATGAAGGCTATTATAAGAGAGGCACGAGATAACAAGCAATTAAACATTAAATTCGTTATTTAATGACAAAAGACGAACTTCGCGAGGCTCTCCATCGAGAGATGCTCTTTTACTACTTCGCACAGCCAGAGCCTCGGCTCGAAATCCGCACGGGCGAGTCGCTCATTAGTGCCGTCGGGCGGAAGATGCAGCCATACGCCGACTGCGGCTTTCCTCGCCCAATAACCGAAGTTGATATCGAAATGCTATGCAACTGCTCGTTTGCGGGGCTGTTTCGCTACGACCTCGAAGCAGGTGCCAAACGAATTGCTCAACTCAAACAAGAATTGAAATCACTCTGACGGCATTTGTCTGGGTGTGGCGGTAGTTTTGTCGAAAATTTAATACCATAACCAAATGCAAAACAAGAACGAAGTTAAAGAGATTATGCACTCCCACAAGGAGCAGATAAAAGAGATGGGGTTGCCGATTTTTCTCGGCTACGATGACAACAACCAGCCCCTGATTGTCGATTTGGCAAAGGTGGGAAATATTTTAGTCGGAGGGGCAACGGGGCAGGGTAAAACCAACCTACTGCACGCCTTTGCGCAGTCGTGTTTCTATACTCCACCAAAGATTAGTCAGGGTTGCATCGTATATTACATTGACTCGAAAGGTTGCGAGGAGTTTTCACCATATTTTGATATTCACCTCAATACTATCGAGGATATCAAAGCACATATAGATATGTTGCAAGAGAGAATCGTCAAACGAGAGACCGATAAGAAGATGTCGCGCTATCCAATAGCGCTCTTGATTGATGACTTCGACCACCTTGTGCTGATGGATAAGAGTATCATAGAGAAGATTGTGTCTATTGCTCAACGAGGCCCCCGAGTAGGTATCTACACCGTACTTGTAACTGCACGATTAGAGCATACTATCCTGCCGGCACGATTGCGCATCGAGATGCCTACGCGAGTGGCTTTTCGTGTTGCCACGACCATAGAATCGAGAGGGATTCTCGATATGCCTGATGCAACACTGCTAACACGCAAAGGCGAGATGTTTTTCTCGCACAACCTTAAATTAACCAGATTGCAAACCATAAATGTAGTGGACGACAATGGAGAATAAAACGTTTGACAGAAGCAACCGCGACCCACTGTTTGATGAGGTCGTGGCGTATGCACGAGGGCAGAAAAGATTGACCGCTTCGGGCATTAGCGAGAAGTTTTGCATCGGCTTTAACCGAGCAAACCGCATGATCCGACAAATCGAGGAGTCGGGAGTATTAACTCAAAAAGAGAGTAACAATGAACGAATATAAAATTAGCGTTCCGCGCATTAAACTTCCCAAGAAATTTGCAAAATCGCCAGCAAAGTATCTGCGTAAAATTGTTATTGACAATGCAGAAGGGAGAGGGTTATTAACTCCCGAAAATCGAGATGAGTATCTGCAACGCATCGACCACGAAGTAGCGGTTTTTGAGCGTTGTGGCTATGTGGAGTATCTGCTTGGCGTGGCGAAGATGGTCGAGAAGATGAGCCTATTGTGGATATCTTACATTGCAGGGCGAGGGGTGTTTTCTGCATCGTTGGTTTTTTATTTCTTGGGCATTACCAATATAAACCCTATAAAGCACAACCTTATGTTCTCCAGATTTATGCCCGAAGACAGCCCAAAATTTGTTGAGGTGGAACTGCTTATTGACAAGTTATTGCGCCCATCTCGTCTGCAAGATTTGGAGCAGGCGATTGCTTGCAATGAGAGCGATGGGCATAGCGTAACACTTGTGGCGTCAAACATTGTAGGGCTTATTAGTAAAGTGAACTACGATATTTGGAGTAAGTGCGGATTGGTGCTTGGAGATTTGTCTGATGGTTGCTATTTGCGAATACCATTAGATGATGCCGAGAGTTATCGCTCGCTCCACTATGGCGACTTGACGGGAATATATTGCCTAAATCGCAGAAGGTTAGTAAATGAGTTGTATTTTAATCCACCCACCTCGTTTGATGACTTGGTGCGCCTTTGTGCCATACATTGGCACGGTGCGTTTGAGATGTTTAGAGAAAACGATTCACGCTATTGCTTTCAGGAGGAGATAATGCGTGATGCAATGGCGTGCGGATTTAGCGAGAGCGAGGCAGACGATTTACGCCGTGCGGTAGGCAAGAAACAGACCGAAAAGTTGGAGCTATACCGCCCTCGCTGGGTGGCAAAATATGGCGAAGCGAGCTGGCAAACGATGACCGAACAAGGATTGTACGCCTACCCCAAAGCTCACGCCTTAGTACTTGCCTACCTTGCCTACACAACCGCCTATCTTAAAACCCATTTCCCCGAGGAGTTCACCCGTGCAGCGATGCGCGTAGCAACAAGTGATGATTTATAATGTGCGTGATTGAAATGTAGTGACCCCCAAAAGTTGGACTGATTAATAAAAAGAATTTTATTGGTAAAGAGTTCGGTATTGCACCGGACTCTTTCCGTTTAATTTTAGCTTAATACGGTCGTTATTATATGAATAATTACTATCTTTACGACAGAAACACGCAGATTAGAGGACCGGATTATTATGGGTTAGACACTAATAAAAAGTGATGATGGGCCGCGGATATTGGACATTAATTTTATCGTTATTTATCATCATTTATTTAATTCCAGTAAAACTGATTGGCATATTCTAAAAGATTTGCAGCAGTCGCATTATTTTATGTGGATGTATTCCGAGAAGTTGATACCATATCTTCTTGATGAAGGTAAAGAAGAATATATGGAACTCGTCGAAATTTTGAATTCATAAAGTGCAAACACAAAGAACCAAGGCAAGTCGAATGACTCGCCTTGGTTCTTTCTATCGAAAAACAGGTAATGATGCCAAAAATAGCACTTGACTAAAATGTAATTGCTTATAAATTTAGAAATTGCATTTTAGTCAAGTGTCGCTTTTAGTATTATTACCGCTATTTGAGTCCCATTTGGTCAATCAAAGCCTTGGTCTGTGGTTTGTGGCCACGGAACTTAACATACAAATCCATAGGGTGCTCAGTGCCACCTGCTTGGAGCAGTGCGCGGAACTTCTTGGCAGTGGCCTTGTCGAAGATGCCATTCTCAGCGAAGAGCGAAAATCCGTCGGCTGCCAATACCTCTGCCCACTTATATCCATAGTAGCCTGCGGCATAACCACCTGAGAAGAGGTGTCCGAAGGTTGGCGATAAAGCTGTACCCTCCACCACAGGAAGTATCTGCGATGGTGCCATAGCCTTCTGCTCGAACTCCACGATATCGCCCTCGTAAGGTGCTTTGAGCGTATGCCAAGCCATATCGGTCATACCGAATGACACTTGGCGAACATTGGCGTATGCTGCGAGGTAGTTCTTCGCTGCAACAAGCTTCTCGATAAGCTCGGCAGGCATAGTCTCGCCTGTCTGATAGTGCTTAGCCCAGAGGTCGAGATACTCCTTCTCGTATGCCCAATTCTCCAAAATCTGCGATGGCAACTCCACGAAGTCGCGGAATACATTTGTGCCATTCAACGAGCCGTGCTTGCCCTTAGCCAACATGCCGTGGCAGGCGTGGCCAAACTCGTGTAGGAAGGTGGTAAATTCATCGAAAGTGAGCAGCGATGGTGTCGTCTCGGTAGGTTTTGTGAAGTTCATCACGAGTGATATGAGAGGTCGTATGTCGCCCTCAGCACCGCGGAACTCGGTCATCCACGCTCCGGCACGCTTCGAGTCGCGAGGGAAGAAGTCGAGGTAGAGGATAGCCAAATGCTCGCCCGTAGACTCCGAAACCTCATATACGGTAACATCCTCGTGGTATTTAGCAACACCCTCGGCAGGCTTAAACTCCAAGCCATAGAGCTTGTTAGCAAGCATAAATACAGCCTGCTTAACCGTTTCGAGTTCGAGATATGGCTTGACAGCCTCGTCGCTTACGGCATACTTCTCGTTCTTGTACTTCTCGCTGTAATAGCCCCAGTCCCAAGGCTGAATATTGCCCTCGAAACCGAGCGACTGAGCATAGGCGTTGATGGTTTGGTAGTCCTTGTCAGCATACTCCTTGGTCTCGGTGAGCAACTCATTGAGGAACGAGTTTACGGTCTCGGTCTTCTCTGCCATACGATTGTCGAGTACATAATCCGCATAGCACTCATAGCCGAGCAGGTTGGCGCTTTTAAGACGCAAGTCAGTTATCTTGCGGATATTCTCAGTATTATCGAACTTGCCACCCACAGCGCACGAGTTGCGTGCCTTGTAGAGCTTCTCCTTCAAGTCGCGCTGTGAGGAGTAGGTTACGAAAGGAACATAGCTCGGAGCCTTCAAGGTTACGGTCCAACCCTTCTCGCCACGAGTCTTTGCCTCCATAGCCAAACCCTCCTTTACGAAGGCTGGCAACTCCTCGACCTGCTTTGCCGACTTGATGTTGAGCGAGTAGGCGTTGTTCGCAGCCAACGAGTTCTGACCAAACTGCAAGGTGAGTTGCGACAGCTCCGAAGAGTATTGACGATACAACTCCTTCTCTGCATCGTTGAGGTTTGCACCGCTACGCACAAAGCTCTTGTAGCAATTTTCGAGAAGTTTCTTATCCTCCTTCGATAGGAATAATCCGGGGTTTTCGTACACAGCCTTTACGCGCTTGAACAACTCTGGGTTGAGCGATACATCGTTGTCGAGTTCGGTCAATTTTGGCTGTATGCGCATAGCTATATTCTGCATCTCGTCAGAGGTGTGGCACTCCAAGAGGTTGAAGAATACCAAAGCGATACGATTGAGTAGTTCGCCCTGCTTTTCGAGGGCGAGGATGGTGTTGTTGAACGAAGGTTTTGCAGGATTATTTACGATAGCATCCACCTCGGCACGGCTCACAGCGATAGCTGTCTCGAATGCAGGCTCGTAGTCCGAAACCTTGATTTTGTCGAATGGAGGTGTTGCGTGTGGAGTATCCCACTCTGCTAACAATGGATTTGATGTGTCAATCTCAGGCAGCTGCACCTTTGGCATATCATCGCCTGCGCAAGCTGCAAGAAGTGCTGATGCGGTCATAATCAAAAATAGTTTTTTCATAATACACTAATTTATTGGGTTTCTAAAACTCATTAAGTCTGTTGTGGGCATACTCCTTTGTCTTCTCCACCTCGGTCTGTGCCTCCTCGCTCGGCTGCTCCGGCTCTACCCACAAACCGCGCGCTTTGAGAAGTGGCTCTCGGCTTGGCTCGGCACCGCGGAACTCGCGATAGAGCGACATACCATCTTTTGAACCACCACTCGCCAACAACTTGCGGAAGGCTTGTGCCGTGCGGCGGTGGAACACATCGCCCGTTTCGCTGAATGCTGCAAAGGCATCTTTGTCTAAAACCTCTGCCCAAGTATAGAAGTAGTAGCCTGAGGAGTAGCCACCTGCAAAGATATGGGCAAAGTATGGCAGATGGTAGCGTGGCTCAATCTCGTGAATCATACCGCGCTTTTCGTAGAGGGCGTTGTACTCAAACGACTCGACATCCATCTCCTTATACTTGGTGAGCGAGTGAATATCCAAATCGACGAGTGCTGCACCCAGCAACTCGGTGGTCATAAAGCCCTGATTGAACTGTGCGCTACGACGAATTTTCTCGATAAGGTTTCTGCTGATAACCGTGTTGTTGCGATAGTGTACAGCGTATGTTTTGAGAAGCTCAGGCTCCAATGCCCAATTCTCCATAATCTGCGATGGAAGCTCCACGAAATCGCCCTCGACATCGAGTAGTCCATTGTATGGCACATCCGAGAAGAGGAAGTGCAGGGCGTGTCCAAATTCGTGGAATAGGGTTGTTACTTCATCTATCGAGAGTAGTGCAGGAGTATCGCCCGAAGGTCGGGTAAAGTTGCATACAATACTTACCACAGGCGATATGCGCTTGCCCTCGCGGTCGTACGATGGTCGGCGGAAATAGCCGCACCACGCACCCTGCGACTTGCTTGCGCGAGGGTGAAAATCGAAGTATAACACTCCGAGGTGTGAGCCGTCGTTGTCGAGTACCTCGTATGCCGAAGCCTCGTTGTGATACTGTGGCACAATAACAGGGCGGAAGGTCAGGCCATAGAGGCGGTTTGCGAGGTTGAAGGCTCCCTGACGCACATTGTCGAGTGCAAAGTAGGGCGAGGTCATCTCTTCGTTTAGGCTATACTTCTGCTTGCGTACCTTCTCGGCATAGTACCACCAATCCCACGACTCAAATTTGGCGTCGTCGTCTCGATGGTCGCGTTTGAAGAGTCTGTTCATCTCCTCCAACTCCTCCTTTGCCTTCTCGTTGGCGGAGGTAAATATCTCTTCGAGCAGAGCATATACCGCCTTTGGTGAGCCTGCCATCTGCTCCGAGGTTACATACTCGGAGTACGATTTATAGCCCAACAAGTTAGCCTTCTCGATGCGTAGGCGTACCATCTCGTTGATTATCGCCTTGTTGTCGTGGTCGTTATCGTTGCTGCAACGGTTGAGATAGGCCTTGTATATCTTCTCGCGCAACTCGCGATTTTGCGAGTAGGTTAAGAACGGAATAAGGCTTGGCTTGTGAAGTGTAAAGATATACTTATTCTCGTCATCACCCTCCTTTGCGGCCTCGCGTACGGCCTTTGGAAGCTCGCTTACCTCTTTGGCTTCGAGCTCCAATTTGAAGTCGTTGGTCTCGGCGAGAAGGTTGTTGTCGAACTTAACCGTGAGGAGCGACAACTCCTCGTTTATCTTCTGCAAACGCTCTTTTTGCTCCTCGTTGAGTAGCGCACCTTGGCGCACAGCGCGGTCGTACATCTTCTCGACAAGACGCACCTGCTCGGCGTTGAGGTCGGTGCTGTTGCGCTTGTCGTAGACAACCTTTATACGCTTAAATAGTGCTTCGTTCATCGAGATAGCGTCATAGTGGGCAGCCAAGAGAGGCATAACCTTCTCCTGTATCTCCTGCATATCTTCGTTGTTCATTGCTGCGCACATCATGCCGAAAACATCCGACACATTGGCGAGCAACATACCCGAACGGTCGAGTTCGAGAATCGTATTGTCGAAGGTCGGCTCCTCCTTGTTGGCGAGGATAGCAGCAACCTCCTCATTGTGGAGCGACATTGCATATTCAAATGCTGGCTCATAGTGCTCGGCTTCGATGCGGTCGAATGCAGGTACACCGTACGGAGTTTGTGCCTCTTCGAGCAGAGGGTTGCCCTCTTTTTGCACCGGCTTCGAGCAGAAAGTGGTGTTAAGTACAATCATAAGTAGTGATAATACAAATAGTATGCGTTTCATTTCGATAAAATTTATTACTTTTGTAGTTGCAAAGATAATATTTTTTCAATCGTTATGCAACTATTCTACGCAGCAGACTTCACTGCACCCGAATATATACTCTCCGAGGAGGAGTCGCGCCACGCCGTTAAGGTGTTGCGTTTGAGCGAGGGCGACACCCTCCATATCACCGATGGTCGAGGCTCGCTCTACCGTTGCGAGGTGGTGTCGGCACACCAGAAACACTGCCTTGTGCGTGTGGTTGAGCACTTCGAGGAGTTCGAGAAGTTGCCATATCGCTTGACGATGGCGGTTGCTCCGACCAAGAATATCGACCGCTACGAGTGGTTTTTGGAGAAGGCGACCGAGATTGGCGTTGCGGAGTTTGTACCTCTCGTGAGCGAACATAGCGAGCGCAAGGTTATCAAGACGGAGCGCGAGGAGAAGGTCATCACCGCTGCCGTAAAGCAGTCATTGAAGGCGTATCACCCTGTGTTGACGGAGATTACGCCATTTAGAGAGGTGGTATGCAAAAATTTTGCAGGGCGTAAATTTATCGCTCATTGCAACGATGCCGTAAAGGAGAAGAAGTATCTCGCTTCGACTCTGCGCAAGGGCGAAGATGCGCTGATTTTGATAGGTCCTGAGGGCGATTTCTCGCCTGAGGAGGTGCAGTTGGCAGTAGCAAACGGCTTCGAGGAGATAACCCTTGGCACGCAGCGTTTCCGCACCGAGACAGCGGCAGTCGTGGCGGCAGATATGGTTTCGATAGTGAATAATTTGTAATGTTTACCCCGAAAATGTTGCTAAAACTCTTTACAACATTCTTCAAAATAGGTCTTTTCAGCTTTGGCGGAGGCTTTGCGATGATACCGCTTATTCAGCGCGAAGTTATCGAACGCCACAAGTGGATTGACCACAAAGATTTTGTCGATATGCTCGTCTTGGCACAGTCGACACCCGGACCTATTGCCGTAAATACGGCGGTCTTTGTCGGCTACAAGACGGCAGGCGTAGCGGGTGCTGTGGCGGCAACGCTCGGCACGGTGCTGCCATCGTTTATTGTGATTTTGTTGCTTGCGTTGTTTTTTGCCGAGGTGCGCGAAAATCGCTATGTCGATGCAGCGTTCCGAGCAATGCGACCTGCGGTTGTGGCTCTGATTGTCGCTCCATTGATGGGGCTTGTCAAGGGTATGAAGTGGTATCTTATCGCCATATCGGCGGCGGTGGCATTACTCGTGTGGTACTTCGGATTTTCGCCTATGTATCTTATTGCAGGCGGTGTTGCAGTGGGTATTTTTATGGCTGTCTATAACGGCAGAAAGGGGGTGCAGCGATGATTTACTTGCAGCTGTTTCTCTCCTACTTGAAGATTGGCTTCTTCGGCTTTGGTGGTGGCTATGCGATGTTGTCGCTTATCCAAAACGAGATTGTCGAGCAGCGCGGTTGGATTACCGCCACGCAGTTTGCCGATATTGTAGCTGTGTCGCAGATTACACCCGGACCAATCGCCATCAACTCGGCAACCTATATCGGCTATACCGTAGCGGGAGTGGGCGGCTCGGTGGTTGCGACCTTTGCGGTCTGCTTGCCATCGCTGACGCTGATGCTGTTCTTGACAAGATTCTTCCTTCGCCACCGCGAAAATCGCTATATTCAGACCGTTGTCAAGGCGGTAACGCCGATTGTTGTCGGAATGATTGCCTCGGCGGCATTACTGATGATGTTCCCTCGCACGGGCGCAAACGAGAACTTTACCGATGTGTGGTCGTGGATACTCTTTGCTGCCTGTATGTACGGCTCCTATCGCAAAGTAAATCCGATATTGATGATTATCCTCTCGGCAGTTGCAGGCGTAGTTATTTACGCCCTTGTACCGATAATGAGTTAGATTTTGCGCTATGCTCAGTTGCCTATGCCATTTGAGTAGGAGGGCAGGTCGCGAGTGGTCTGCGCATCGAAGGCGAAGGCGATAAATATCATTATCGAAAAGGCCAACAACGAGGAGCCTCCGTAGGATATCAACGGCAACGGAATACCCATAACTGGCACAATGCCAATTGTCATACCCACATTTATCGTGGTGTGGAACAGAAGTATCGAGGCTACGATATAGCAATAGACGCGCCCGAATGTTTCGCGTTGGTTATCGCCCATACGCATCAGGCGGAAGATAAATGCCAACATCAATATCAACACTACAATTGCTCCCGCAAAACCGAACTCCTCGCCTATGGTGCAGAAGATAAAGTCGGTGTGCTTCTCAGGTACCAAGCCGTAGCGTATATGTGAGCCTTGCAGATAACCCTTGCCAAAGAAGCCACCTGAGCCGATAGCAATCTTCGACTGTCGTACATTGTAGTTGAGCGATGCGTCGTCGGTGATGCCAAGGAAGGTCTTGATGCGATTTTGCTGGTGGGGCTTCATTACATTGAACATCGCATTTGAGGTCGGCGTAATCATTACCGACACGACAAAGAGCAACACCATTATATATAGGTTACGCAGTCGTGTGCGATAGGCATAGACGCATACGCCTACCATCGAGAGCAGCGTTGTCGAGAGCAAGATGACATAATAATCCACCGATATCGCAGGAAATGCGTTCAAGATAATGAATAGCATTGTGCTACCCCCAAAAAGCGTGGCGAGGTATATTACACCATGTCTCCAAACTCTATTGGCGAAGGCTGCCGAGATTGTAAATACCAATATCAACGCTATGAGTAGTATTGTAGGCGAGTAGATGAATGATAGCAGAAAGAGTGCTGCTATAAATATAATAGGTATGCAGAGCCATCTGTTTAGCCCCTCGCGATAGAGCATAAAGATAAAGGAACACAACACCAATCCAGAGCCGGTGTCGTTTTGCATATATGTTATTACAAGCGGCACGAGCAGCAGCATCGCTACCTTTACAAGACTCTTGAACGAGGATATCGAGAAGGCGTATTCGCTCATCAATCGTGCCGTAGCCAAGGCGATTGCAATCTTGGCAAACTCCATCGTTTGCAGTCGTATAGGACCAAACTCAAACCACGCCTTTGCACCATTTACCGTGCGGCCAAAGAGGAGCGTCGCTACGAGTGCGAGAATAGCTGCGGCATAGAGGAAGTAGGCTATTTTGTGCCATAAGCTGCGGTCGAGCAGCATTATCACAACTCCCACCACCAATGATATGCCGAGCCACACAACCTGCTTGATATAGTTGTGCGAGAAGGCGAAGAAGTTCTCGCTCTCCTCCACCCACGATGCCGAGAATACAGCCACGACACCTACCGCCACAAGCAGCAGGTAGAGTAGCAGTGCCACCCAATCGATACTACCGAATAACGACTCCTTCTTTCCGTGTCCGTACTCCATTACTTCTTCTTTTTATACATTGGGTATGCAATCTTGCGCCCCTTGACATACTCGACAAGATGCGGTCGCTTTATTGTGTCGGTCAGATACTTCTCCTCTATCAGTGAGGCGATAGGCACCGCCATCTCTGCGCCAAAGCCTCCGTGCTCAACATATACGGCAATGGCAATCTGTGGATGTTTGCGCGGTGCGAACGAGATAAATGTAGAGTGGTCTTCGCCCTTCGAATTTTGCGCTGTACCCGTCTTTCCGCAGACATCATAACCTTTGAGGTAGGCTCCTTGACAGGTGCCATCCTTGTTTACACCTCGCCACATACCCTCGACAATGGGCTCGAAGTGTTTTGCATCGACTTTGGTATATTGCTTCTGGTAGAAGCGAGTGTCGAGTGAGTCTTGCCCCTCAATCTCGCGAACAATATGTGGGATATAGTAGTAACCGCGATTTGCCACTATGGCAGCCAAGTTAGCCATCTGCAACGGCGTACATCCCAACTCGCCCTGACCAATCGAGAGCGATAGCAGGGTAAGTGCGTTCCAAGACTTGCGATAGCGTTTATCGTAAAATTCGCGTGTAGGGACATATCCTGCACCCTCGCCCAAGAAGTCGGAGTCGAGCTTGCGACCGAAGCCAAACGAGAGAACATAATCGCGCCACGCATCGAAGCCATCTTTCGCAATCTCATACTCGCGCTTGTTTTCGAGAATGTTTCGGAAAACATAACAGAAGTAGGCGTTGCACGATGTGGCAATGGCGTAGTGCAACCCCAACGGCGAGCGATGTTCGTGACAGCCAATATGCTCTCCGCCAAGGTGGTAGCCATTATTGCACGAGTACATATAGTGAGGTCGGAGGACACCCTCCTGCATACCGATAAGTCCCGTTACGAGCTTGAAGGTTGAGCCGGGCGGATAGCGCGACTTTACGGCGCGGTTCCACAACGGCATTCGTGGATTTTGTATCTCCTTGGCGTAGTTATTACCACGCTCGCGACCAATCACAAGTTCGTCGGGGTTGAATGTTGGCGAGGATACCATCGTCAAAATCTCGCCCGTAGATGGCTCGATGGCTACCACTGCGCCCACTTTATCCTCCATCAACTCCTCTGCCAACTGCTGCAACTCGGCATCGATAGTACATACTATCGACTTGCCCGCCACCGGCTCTTTTAAGATGGTGTTTCGTTCCGCCTGCGGAGCGTAGATATCCTGCAATACCAACCCCTTTTCGCCTCGCAGGACATCTTCGTAGGCGAGTTCCAAGCCCTCCATACCGATATAATCGCCCATAGAGTAGGAGTTATCTCGTTCTATTTTAGCCTTTGTAACCTCGTTGATGCTACCCAAGAGGTTGCCGCCAATCTTACGCGGATATTGTCGCACGGTGCGCTGCGAGGTGTAGAAGCCTCCGATATTCATCTCGTCGAGCAGCAGCTTTTGTTCTACGGTGATAGGGTAGCGCGTCAGACGGCTCTCACGACGATAGGGCGACTGCTTAATCTTCTTGACGAGTGCTTCGCGCGACATACCTACCAACTCGCTTACGCGCGTGGTGTCGAAGCCCGACTTCGGCATATCCTTGCGCACAATAGATACATCGTAGCACAACCGATTTTGCGCCAACAGCTCTCCGTTACGGTCGTAAATCTCGCCGCGCGGAGGGTATAGCACCACATTTCGGAGATAGTCCTTGCCTGCCCAATCCTTGTAGCGGTCATCGACAAGCTGAATGTAGCCTAATCGCAATGCAAGAACTGCAAATATGAAGATTACTATAATGCGTGTCGCCAGAGTGCGAGGCGACATTCCCCCCTCTTTCATAACTATCCTATGCCGACAGGCGTTTCATAAAGAGCATAATGATAATGTAGTCGAGCAGCAACGAGCAGAGGGTACTGCACAAGATGCGCAGCAATAGAGTACCAAAGTTGTCGAATGAGAGCCACTCGGCAAAGTAAAATAGTAGGGAGTGGAGCACAATCACGATGGCAAAGTAGCGATGAAAACGTACTCCGAGCCGTTTGATAGTGGGTATTCCCTCCTCCTTGGACATCGGAGATAGCCCCGTTAGGGCATACAAGAGTGGTCGGCGGAAAAAGGCTATCGGCAGTGTAACGAGGGTGTTTAATCCCGCAGTGCCCATCGTCAAGTCCATCACTACTCCGAGTAGCAATCCTGCGCCGAGCATCTTCCATTGCGAAAACTCGATAGGCATCATCAAGAGTATAACGATATAGACCATAGGAGCTACGAGTGGCGATATCGAGAGGTTGTTCAGCACGAACACCTGCACGAAAAGCACCACCAAGGTCAGCATTATATACACTCTTGCCCTCATAGTTTTTGGCTAAATTAAGAATTCCTTTAATTGTCCATTGTCAATTATCAATTGTCAATTTGAAAACTCCTCACTACTCACTAATAATAAGTTTTCTCTTCGAGAGCCTGCGCCTCGCCTGTGCCTGTATTGCGCACAAGTACAACATTGAACAATCGCTCCATATCCGCCGCAAGTCGTACCTTACAGTTGTACGATGTTCCATTCTCGGCCAAGGCAACCTCCTCGACATCACCAATTATCGCCTCGCGAGGGAAGTAGTGCGAGAAGCCTGCCGCACGCACCCTCTCTCCTTTTTTCACCTTGGCATATTTCGACAACTCGACAAAGTCGATAACCTGCGTGTCGCCGCCACTCCAAGCCACCGAGCCGTGGCTGCCATCCTCGGCTAAAACTCCTCCAATGCGGAAATCGACATTCAGAAGAGTCTTTGCCACAGCAAAGTTCTCCGAGCAATCGACCACGACACCTACGGCAAAGCCTTCGGGAGTCATAACTGCCATATCGGCCGACACACCATCGCGAAAACCCTTGTTCAGAGTGATGAAGTTGCGTCTGCGGTTGGTGGTCGATGAAATAACCTTAGCCGAGAGATACTCGTATTGCTGCAATACCCCCTCTATTGCTTGGTTCTCTTCGGGCAGTGCCGCTTCGAGAGTCCGAATACGATTTTCGAGCATTGCAATATGCTCAGTCAGGCGAGTATTCTCTTTGCGTAAAGTGAAGTAGTTTGATGCACCTGCAAAGGTTGAATATACATACCCGACTACTCTGTTCGACCATACGAGTATGCGCGCTTGCGTATATGGTGTAGAGTAGGCATAACAGCGAATGGCAATAATCTCCAAAATAATAAAGATTATCGCCACTCCCGTTTTGCGTATGAATAACAACAACTTCTGCATAAACGAGAAATCGCCCCGTTAGACTGTTTTATCGCATCAAGAATGAGAAGCGATTGATGTTCTTCAATGCGATATTAGTTCCTCGAACTACCGCACGCAGTGGGTCCTCAGCGATATGGAACGGAATACCGGTCTTCTTCGAAAGACGACGGTCTAAGCCCTTAATCAGAGCACCACCACCTGCGAGGTAGATGCCGTTGCGAACAACATCGGTATAGAGCTCGGCTGGCATCTCCTGCAACACCTTCATCAAGGCTGCATCGAGTTTCACGAGCGACTTGTCGAGTGCGTATGCAATCTCGTTGTACGAGAGTGTAATGGTCTGAGGCAGACCAGTGAGCATACTTGGACCTGTTACCACATAATCCTCTGGCGCATCCTCCAACTCTGGTACAGCAGCACCAATCTTACACTTGATGTCCTCGGCTGTGCGCTCGCCAATGCGTACGCTGTGTTGCTGACGAACATACTCCATAATATCGTTTGTAAAGACATCGCCGGCAATATCGATAGACTCCGACACTACGATACCGCCCAACGAGATACAAGCAATCTCCGAAGTGCCACCACCTATATCGATAATCATATTGCCCTCAGGAGCCTCGACATCGATGCCTGCACCGAGAGCAGCTGCCATAGGCTCGTAAATCATCGCAACCTCGCGACCTCCTGCATGCTCTGCCGAGTCGCGCACCGCACGAATCTCGACATTTGTCGAGCCCGAAGGGATGCAGATTACCATTTTGAGCGATGGCGAGAAGAGCGAGCTGCGAGTCTTAATCTTACGAATCATACCGCGCAACATCAACTCCGTAGCATTAAAGTCGGCAATAACGCCACCCTTCAATGGTCGGATGGTGCGAAGGTTAGGGTTTGTACGGCCAATGTAAGGTTGTGCTTCGCGACCGAGAGCATTGAGTTGCCCTGTCTGCACATTTACCGCTACGACAGATGGCTCATCGACCACCACCTCGTCGTTGTAAACAATCAGAGTATTGGCCGTTCCAAGGTCGATAGCCAGCTCCTGTGTCAATGAAAAAAGTCCCATAATACTATCTATATTTTTATATTTACATTCTACCAAAATACAATACTTGACAAAGGTAGTGAAAAGTTATATAACTTTTCCTATTTTCTCCAAAATTTTTACTACCTTTGAGAATGAATTTAATCAAAGTTTAATTTTTTAACACAAAAAGAGATAAAACTATGGAAATTTTAAAATTAAATACTACAAAGAGTGGCGTTGCTTTTTCTGAGGAGTTGAAACAGTCGGCATTGGCGGCCAACTCGTTGCTTCATTCAGGTAAGGGTGCAGGCAACGACTTCTTGGGTTGGATAAATCTGCCATCTTCGATTGATAAAGCTCAGTTGGATGCTGTAAACGCTTGTGCTGCAACACTTCGCGCAAAGGCTGATGTTGTGATTTGCATCGGTATCGGCGGCTCCTATCTTGGCGCAAAGGCGGTGCTTGATGCTATGAGTAATCCCTTCGAGTTGCTTCACACAGAGCGTAAGAACCCTACGGTTTTGTTTGCAGGCCAAAATATCTCGGAGGATTATATGGCAGAGTTGATGGAGGCAGTAAAGGGACACTCTATCGCAACAATTGTTATCTCGAAGTCGGGTACTACAACCGAGCCAGCTATCGCCTTCCGCATTATTAAGGAGGAGATTGAAAAAAGATACGGCAAGGAGGAGGCAAAGTCGCGCATCGTAGCTATTACCGACAAGGCTCGTGGTGCATTGAAAACCCTTGCCACAGATGAAGGCTACACGACATTCGTAATTCCTGATGATGTGGGCGGTCGCTTCTCGGTGCTTACCCCTGTGGGTTTGCTCCCTCTTGCTGTTGGAGGCGTGGATATTGAGGCGTTGGTTGCAGGTGCTCAGACTATGGAGCAGGCAACAGCTGAGGGCGTAGCTTTCGAAGATAACCTCGCGGCTCAATATGCAGCTACTCGTTACGCGCTCTATAACTCTGGCAAGAAGATTGAAATCCTCGGTTCGTACGAGCCTAAGTTGCAGAATATCAACGAGTGGTGGAAACAGCTCTATGGTGAGAGCGAGGGTAAAGATGGCAAGGGTATTTTCCCTGCAAGCGTAACTTTGACCGCCGACCTTCACTCTATGGGACAGTATATTCAGGAGGGCGAGCGTACCTTGTTTGAGACCATTATCTCGGTAGAGAAGCCTGCTCACGAGGTTAAGGTAGAGAGCGATGATGCAAATCTCGATGGCCTGAATTTCTTGGCAGGTAAGCGTCTGCACGAAATTAACAAGATGGCAGAGTTGGGCGTTCAGCTTGCACATATTGATGGTGGCGTGCCTAATATCTTAATTCAAATCCCAGCAATCAATGCACAGGCGATTGGCGCATTGCTCTACTTCTTCGAGAAGGCGTGCGGCATTAGTGGCTATATGCTCGGAGTAAATCCATTTAATCAACCGGGTGTCGAGGCGTACAAGCGAAATATGTTTGCGCTTTTGGATAAACCGGGATACGAGGAGGAGAGTAAAGCTATTAAAGCGAGATTGTAAAATACAACCTTGTTATAGATTTTTAGAGTGTCTACTGCCATAAAAGTAGACACTTTTTTTGCTCCTTATTATATATATAAATATAGGTATAAAAGAATTATTAAAAAAAATTAAAAAAATCTTCAAAAAGATTTGCAGATTAAAAAAAAGTCGCTACCTTTGCATCCGCAATTGAGAGAGAAACTCACGCAGCGGTCTTCAAAATAGCCTCGAAAGAGGGTTGAAAATGGCAAAATGAAGTTTTTTTCGAAAAAATTGCAAAAAAGTTCTTTCAAAATTTGGTGGTTAGGAAAATTTGCTTTACCTTTGCACCACTTTCGCGTCTGAAATATGACAAGCGAGAGATTTGAAAACGGTTCTTTGATTTACTGGTTAT
>SUZP01000030.1 GCA_015059865.1 Rikenellaceae bacterium
ATAAAATCTCTTCATAATTGTTTGTTTTTTTTGTTATAGAATAGTGCTATTTATGGTTATAATTAATTGTATATCAACAAAATACCCCCCCCCGAAAAATCGAAGGAAGGCATTTCTGAGTTCTCTTGTTTGATGTATATACTCATAGACCTCGTTATGTTGCTACTGCAAATATAGCACTTTATTTCACAAATTGCAAGAAATATATAATTCATTGCGAAGGAGTGTAACGACTGCGGCAATCTCCCACTTTAATTTTAACAACAATAAGGGAGATTCCCACGAGTCTAACGACTCTCGGAATGACGATTTTAGCTAATAGCCAATGGCTAATGGCTAAAAGCCATAAAAATCTCTCAACTTTCAACTCTCAACTCTCAACTTTTTATTATCTTTGCAAAAAATAAGGAATACTATGGAGATTAAGTCGTTTGTTTTTAATCCGATTCAGGAGAATACATATGTCGTGTGGGACTCCACGAAGGAGTGCATCGTGATTGATGCGGGAAACCTCTCGGCGCGTGAGGATAAGATGTTGGCGGAGTTTATTGAGGAGCAGGGGTTAAAGCCTGTCTTGGCGGTAAATACCCACTGCCACTTCGACCATATCCTTGGCGTTGAGTTTCTGCGCGAGACCTACGGGGTGAAGTTTGCCGCCTCATCTGCCGATCTGCCACTCCTCAAAAGCGGTCGTGCAAGCGGTGCTATGTTCGGTATGGAGTTGGGTGCATTGCCTGAGGAGATAGATATTGACCTCGCAACAACGGCTGAGGTGCGCTTCGGCAATACCGTATTGCGAGTTATCCCTACGCCGGGGCATACTCCGGGCTGCGTGTCACTCCTGCACGAGGAGTCGAAAACGCTCTTTACGGGCGACACTTTGTTCCGCGAGAGCATCGGTCGCACCGACCTTCCGGGTGGCGACTACCCTACGATTATCAAGTCGATTTTAGGCTCGATTTTGCCGTTGGGTGACGAGGTTACAATCTACCCCGGACACGGCGATAAGAGCAATATCGGTCACGAATCGCTCTACAACCCATTTGTAGTCGAAGCCTTGAATGGAGAAGTGAACTTCTCGAATTGAGAATTGAGAATTGAAAATTGACAATTAAGAGAATTTTTTTATTTAGGCCTGCGGCGCAATTTTGCATTTCTCTCGTCTCTCGTCTCTCGTCTTTCGTCTAATAATTGAAAAAGTTATGCGTATAGATATCTTAACAGTTGTGCCTGAACTCTTGGTGTCGCCTCTGAATGAGTCGATATTGAAGCGTGCGCAGGAGGGCGGTTTTGCCGAGATATATATCCACAATATCCGTGACTACTCGGAGGATAAGCACCACAAGGTCGATGACTACCCTTTTGGTGGCGAGGCCGGTATGGTGATGAAGATTGAGCCGGTGTTCCGCTGTATCGAGAAGTTGAAGAGCGAGCGTCACTACGACGAGATTATCTTTACCTCGCCCGATGGTATTCGCTACGACCAGCACGAGGCAAACCGACTCTCGACACTCGAAAATATAATTATCCTCTGCGGACACTATAAGGGCATCGACTACCGCATTCGTGAGCATCTTATCACTCGCGAGATATCGGTTGGCGACTATGTCTTGACGGGTGGCGAGTTGGCAGCTGCTATTATCACCGACTCGGTGGTGCGCCTTCTGCCGGGTGCGATTGGCGACGAGGCTTCGGCACTCACCGACTGCTTCCAAGATGATTTGCTCGCACCTCCCGTATATACTCGCCCTGCGGAGTTCAACGGCTGGAAAGTACCCGATGTGCTTTTGTCGGGCAACTTTGCCGAGATAGCCAAGTGGCAAGACGAGCAGGCCTTGGCACGCACGCAAGCGTTGCGACCGGACTTGTTGGAATAAAATCGTTCTGATTAGTTCTTTTTGCACGATGCTTCGGATAACGAAATGCTCACATACGCCCAAGTATGCTCTGCTTCCGTTCCCTCGCCTCGCACAAAAATAATCTAATCATTGACGATTTTGAAGTTGGGTAGATATTGGCCATTGGCTTTTTAATAAAACCCCGAGCAGATTAGTTTGCTCGGGGCTTTTCATTAGTTGAACAGATTGTTTTTCTGTTGTTTTGCGTTAATTTTCGCTTTTATTTTGACGATATTTACCGCATTTAGAATTTTGTCTAAATCTGCGACAGAGCGTACATGAAATATCGGTATTGCCTCTGGCTCAAAAGAGTTAAAACCGATTCTGATGGTATTGGTTGGCAATAACGAAAGACTTGAAAACTCTGCTCGGAATAGCGCTTTTAATGGCGTATTAACCGATTTAAGTTCTGTCATCTGTCCGTTATAGTAATGCAATTCCCTGCTACTAATCTGTATGGGGATATCTTTTACCATATTGCGTACACCATTTGCTTTGGCAACAGACAACCATTCGCTGTATTTGTTTCTAATGGCTTTGAGTTCGTTGTAAAAACTCTGCAACTCTCGTTCTCCGTGTAGGAAAATCATTGCAGGTAGCAACTCTCCACCAGCACGACAACCCAATACGAACTCCGCATTGGCGTAGTCATTTGGCTCCATATCTACAAGTACTCTAATGGTAAATGTCTCATCACGATAATCGCCATATCTTACTGCAAATTCACTTGTCCACTCCTGAATGTGTTGAGCATGCAGTAATACGGGCGAGAAAATTGTGAATATAGTTGCCGCAATAAATTTGTAAATATTCATCCTTACTTCAAGCAAAATTTAGTTATAGATTAGATGCTGCATTCGACAATTTCTGCATTAGCTTTGAGTAGCGTGAGGCTTGTGATGCTGTTAGGCTACTCGAAACCTTTTCTATCTTTCCCGAAATATCTTGAACATCTTTCATAAGTTCAGCCATCTCGCTCATTGCAGATAAATCTCCAAAATCTTCTTTTTCATATCTACCTTGTATTAAAAATTATAAATTCAATAAATTCTCATAAAAGTCAAAAAGACCTAATCCTAGATCAACCAATCCTACCCACATAAGGATTAACAGAAGAAGGTACACAATGCTGCCTACCAAGCCAATAATGCTTAGACTCAATGCAACGGTCAGCATAGTTGTTGAGCCATATTTTTCTGGATTACTTTTAACGCTATTTCGCCCAGAAATAGAGAGACACAGACCGATGATTGACAGTACCATTCCTGCGCATGGTACAACTAATCCAAAGATACTGCATACAAGAGCACTAACCCCGTGAGGTACGGGTTCCTTCACCACATTACTAGGGTGTTTGACAGTGGCAACGCCACATTTGGGACATACGATAGCTTGATCGTTGATTTCTGTCCCACAAGAATTACAAAACATAATAAAATAAGTTTTTGCTTGCCCACCAACCCCGAAAAGGCGTTATTATAAAAAAGAAAGTGTGAGGTTGATTAGTTTATTTTGTGTGAGGTTCTGGAATACCTAAGCGACAATAAACAATACCTCACACCAAGCATTGGAAATGAGGCATAGAATACCTCAAAAGATGTACCAATACAAAGTAATGAGTGTTTTGCTTTCCCTTGTCGCTTTGAAATTTTCCAGATTTCACACAAAGGATAAAAGCTAATACACTTTCATCGAAATATGTTCGCAACCTTGCGATTGCAAGTGCAAATATATAAATTATTTTCGAGAGTTGCGGTATTGTCGGCAAAAATTTTTAATTTTGCGGTAGATAAATAAAAGCGTCATTGCGAGAGCCATAGGCTCGTGGCAATCTCCGTTATTGTAATTAAAATAAAAGAGGGAGATTCCCACGCTCATTGCATTCGCTCGGAATGACGATATAATAGATAAAGAAAAATAATTTTTAATTCTTAATTCTCAATTTTTAATTTACAATGAAGTATTTCATTGTTGTTGGTGAGCCTTCGGGAGATTTGCACGGTAGCAACCTGATGAAGGGGATTGTTGCGGAGGATTCCGAGGCGCAGTTCCGCTTTTGGGGTGGCGATAAGATGGCAGAGGTCGGTGGCAGGGAAAACCTTGCGAAGCACTACCGCGAAACATCGTTTTTCGGCATTGCGCAGGTTGTGCGTAACCTCCGCACCGTACTCGGTCAAATTGATGAGTGCAAGCGCGATATCGAGGCGTTTAACCCTGATGTTGTGATACTTATAGACTACCCGAGTTTCAATATGCGCATCGCCAAGTGGGCGAAGGCAAAGGGTTTGAAGGTCTATTACTATATCGCCCCAAAGGTGTGGGCGTGGAAGGAGTGGCGTGTGAAGGAGATTCGCAAATATGTCGATAGGCTCTACACCATCTTTCCGTTTGAAACAGAGTACTTCCGTTCAAAGGGCATAGAGCCTATATTTTGTGGTAATCCGCTGTGCGACTCGATAGCGCAATATAAGGCGACAATGCCGTCACGAGAGGTTTTTCTAAGCGACAACGGGCTTGACGAGCGCCCTATTGTGGCTCTGCTGGCAGGTAGCCGCAGGTCGGAGATTAAGGATAATTTGGCAGATATGATAGCCATTTCGCGCCACTTCCCCGACTATCAGTTTGTAGTGGCTGCGGTGCCGTGGCTTGAAAGAGAACTCTACGAGAAGATTCTGCAAGGCTCGGAGGTTAAGGTGGTCTGCAACAGGACCTACGACACTCTGATTTATGCCGAGGCAGCAATCGTAACTTCGGGTACGGCAACCCTCGAAACGGCGTTGATGAATACGCCCGAAATTGTGCTTTACCATGTGCCGAAGATTTACGAGTGGTTGCGCCCTATCGTGCTGAAAATACCGTTTATTTCGCTTGTAAATATCAATCTCGGCAGGGAGTGTGTGCGTGAGATTGTGGTAAATAAAATCGATGTCGAGGCTGTGAGCGAGGAGTTGCGCTCCATCTTGGAGGGCGGCGCAAAGCGAGCGAAGATGCTTGCCGACTTTGCCGAATTGCAGAAGATGATGGGTGGCGAGGGTTCGAGCCGTAGAGCCGCTGCCGATATAGTTAAATCGTTGAGAAAGTAATGAAAATAGTTTGTGTTGATAACGCCCTTGCAAGTGGCGAAGATTTGTGGCTGACTGTGCGCTCAGACTCCTCGGTATTGCGCAATAATGACGACTTCTATATACCATCGTTCTCGCAGAATATGCGTTGCACGGTGGGCTACTATCTGCGCGTTACACGCCTTGCGAAGTGTCTGAACGAGAAGTTTGCTTCGCGCTGCTATGATGCTGTGGGTGTGGCGGTTGCCTTCACTGCGCAAGATATTGTTGAGCGAAATTGTGCGCTCGGCAGACCTTGCGATGAGGCGTACTGCTTCGATAAGTCTATTGCCCTCTCGCCCGAAACTATTGCCCCCGATGTAGTGGCTAATGGAGTACTTGATATAAAGATAGGTAAAGAGCTTGTAAATAGCGACTTACAGATTTTTAAATTGTCTCTCGACAAGGCTCTTGCAAAGGCTTCGGAGTTGCTCACTCTCAAAACGGGCGATATTGTTTATCTCGCAGCAACAGAGCCTTTTGCGCCACATATTGGCGAGCGTGTGGAGGTCGCTCTGAATGGAACAACCCTGCTCGATTTCGAGGTTAAGTAGTCGAGGTCTATCCTTCGGCAGCCTCTCTGCCCTATAAGAACATCAAAATCATCGCTTGTGCAATAACCACGCGCAGGAACATCGCCAACGGATAGACTGTGGCGTAACTAATCGCAGGCATATCGCTACCAGCCAACGAGTTAGCGTAGTTCAGAGCGATAGAGTTTGTCGTACTGCCTGACAACATACCCATAATTGTAAAGAAGTTCATCTTGTAGCGTAGTCGAGCATATATACCGACAATAAACAATGGCACAACCGCGATAATAAGCGCATAGAGAAGCCATATATATCCACCGTCTAATACCGCCTTGACAAAGCCACTGCCCGAAGCTAAGCCTATCGTGGCGAGAAACATAGCCAAACCCACTTCGCGTAACATCAGGTTTGCACTTAATGTGGTGTAAGTGATTAGGTGCCAATGTGTTCCAAAGCGACCTATGATAATTGCCATAAGCATAGGGCCTGCCGCCAAGCCGAGTTTTATCGGTTGCGGTGCCTCGATAAACGGTATTGAGCCGACCAAAACTCCGAGTGCTATACCGAGAAAGAGAGTGAAGATATGTGGCTCGTGCAATTTTTTCAGCGAATTACCGAGTAGCTTTTCGACCTCGTTAATCGCCTCCTCCGAGCCTACAACCATCACTTTATCACCGAGTTGCAACTCCATACCCTGATGCGGAATAATATCCACACCGGCACGATTTACGCGTGTGATGTTGATGCCATACTTGGTGCGTAGGCGCAAATCGACAAATCGTTTGCCGTTGATATTGCTCTTAGTAACGACAATTGGTCGCGAAACCAACTCGCCATCAAACTTTCCCCACTCCTCTTCGAGCATCTCGATTTCGTGTCCGAGAAAGGCCAATATAGCCTCCTTATCCTCTGTGCCACAGACCACAAAGAGTTTGTCTCCACAATGTACAATGCTCGAAAAGTCGGCAATGCGCGCCTTGTTGTCGCCGTGCGATATGCGCGAGATAACAAATGGTCGTGCAATGATTTGGCGAATGGCACTCACACTTTTGCCATCCATCTGTCGATTGGTTACCTCAATCGAGAATTTCGCCGCGAATTTATTACCTCCGAGCCTATTGTTGGCCTCTTCGCGTTCGTGCTTTATGTCTATGCGCAGAAGTGGTCGCAAAGCCATAAATACAAATATAACCGCTACTGTACCAATAGGATAGCTTACGGCAAAACTCAATGGTATACTCTTGTCGTCAATGCCTGTAAGGTCGAAATAGGTCTGCTGCGTTGCACCCATTGCGGGGGTGTTGGCCACAGCTCCATCCATCACACCGACCATTGTTTGGAGTGGTGTGTCGGTGGCGAGAAAGAGCAGATAAGCCACCACAGCAGCCAATAACATTGTCAGCATCGAGAGCCACATCTGCTTCAATCCGCCTTGTCGCAGTGACGAGAAGAACGAAGGACCAATCTGCAAACCTATCGAAAAGACAAAGAGTGTCAAGCCGAAGTCGCGCATAAAGTTGAGCGTATCGATGTGGAGAGTCATTCCGAAGTGGCTCGCCACGATACCCACAAATAGAATCCAAGTGGCACCGAGCGAGATGCCAAATATCTTCACTCTGCCGAGTAGAGTGCCTATGGCAATCACTATCGAGAGTACAAAAATCGAGTGGGCAATGCCCTCTCCAAATATAAATTGGTTTAGAAATTCCATACTTTTATAACACTCTTATCAGGTTTATGCCGTCACGAAGGGGGAGAATTACGCTCTCTACCCTGCTGTCGTTCAGCACATGTTCGTTGAAGGCGATAATCTCCTGCGTCTGCTTATCCTTGCGCGCAACCTCCTCTATCACCTTGCCATACCATAGGATATTATCCGCCAAGATAAACGAGTTGCTATGTACGAGGTTATGCTCAAAAAGCATATCGTAGTAGGCTCGATACTCCCTCTTGTCGCCATCTATAAAGACAAGGTCGTACTTCTCGCCCAACTGCGGAGCGAGGTCGAGGGCAGAGCCGATGTGCTGGCGAATCTTGTCGCCCACGCCACTGCGCTCGAAGAAGTCGGCTGCAATCATCTCCAACTCGTCATCAACCTCGAAGGTGTCGATGTATGCACCCTCCTCCAAACCCATAGCCATCGAGATAGCCGAATAGCCCGTAAAGGTGCCAATTTCGAGGATACGGCGTGGGCGCAACATACGCACAAGCATTTCGAGGAGTTTTCCCTGAATATGCCCCGAAATCATTCGTGGGTTGATAACACGCAGGTATGTTTCACGCTCCAATTCGTGCAACAACTCCGTCTGCGGCGAGGACATCGCCTCGATGTATTGGTCAAGCTTTTCCAAAGCAAATTAAAAATTAAGAATTAAGAATTAAAAATTCCTTTCATTGTCCAATGTCAATTCGTCAATTGTCAATTTGTATAAATAAGCCGACAGCTTATTTATATAGCAACACCGAAGGTGTTTGCCACACCTCATTTGCTACCTCCATAATCTCGGAGGCGGTAACCGCATTTATCTTGCGGTACGACTCCTCCAAGGTGTCCACCTCGCCATACGCCAAGAGGCTCTTGCCTACGCCAAGCATATAGCCCTCGGCAGCCTCGTTTACGATGGCAAGCTGCGCCACAAACTGACGCTTCGCCATTGAGAGTTGGCGTGCGGTTAAGGCGTTGTCCTGCAAGCGTTTAACCTCCCTGCCGATAATCTCACGGCAACGCTCCGAGTTTTCGTGGTCAGACGAGAAATAGATGGTCGCAAGACCGCAGTCAGACAACGAAGAGTAGCTTGCACCTATATTATATGTAAGTCCGTTACGCTCCCTCACGCTCACATTCAGGCGTGAGTTGGCACAAGGACCGCCCAAGATATTCGTAAAGAGTGCATAGGGCAAACGGCGATTATCTCGGAGGTTGTAGGCACGCGCACCGAGTATGCAGTGTGCCTGATGCGTATGCTTGTTAATAACCCTCTCAAATGGCTCTACAAGCGTAGGCGCAACACGCTCATAATCACGCTTTGTAGGGGCGTAGATGCCCAAATATCGCTCGGCAATCTCCTTGATGCGCTTGGGCGAGATGTTGCCGATTGAGGCAAAGACCATCTTGTCGGTGGTGTGGGTACGCTCACGGAAGCGGTGTATCGCCTCCGAGTTAATCTTTTTCAGGCTTCGGGGTGTGCCGAGGATATTATGTCCCAACTCCGAGCCTGCAAAGATAAGGTCCTCGTACTCGTCGTATATGGCGTCCATCGGTGAGTCACGATAGGTGTTTATCTCATCGAGAATAACCTCTCGCTCCTTGTCGAGTTCGTGGTCGGGGAAGGTGGAGTGAAAGACCACATCCGCCACCAACTCCACCGCCTTCGTGAAGTCGCCACGCAGCACCGTAGCGTGAACGGTCGTGTCCTCCTTTGTGGTGTAGGCGTTCAGCTCGCCACCGAGGTTTTCGAGGCGGCAGTTCACTTGGTACGCCTTGCGATGCTCGGTACCCTTGAAGAAGCCGTGCTCGGTGAAGTGGGCGATACCCTCCTCGCCCTTGCGCTCGTCACGAGTACCTGCATTTATCATTATGGCACATCGTGCTACCCCACTCTTTGTCTGTCGGTGTATGCAACGAATGCCGTTTGAAAGTTCGTATATGTAAAATTCAGAATTCAAACTTTTAACTTTTAATTTTTAATTCTTAATTTTTAATTTGCGAAGGAACTTCGCAGTGTGGCTCTGCTCACACTTGGCAAGTTCCTTCGGGGTGCCTTCGAAGACGATATTTCCGCCATCTGTGCCAGCCTCGGGACCGAGGTCGATGATGTGGTCAGCACACTTGATAACCTCCATATTATGCTCCACAATCACTATCGTATGCCCCGCCTCAATCAGTGCGTTAAATGCCCTCAAAAGGCGGTTTATGTCGTGGATATGCAATCCCGTAGTAGGCTCATCGAAGATAAACATCATATGCTTGTCCGAGAACTCCTTTGCCAAGTAGGAAGCCAACTTAACTCGCTGACTCTCACCGCCCGAAAGGGTTGATGAGGGTTGTCCGAGTTTGATATATCCCAAACCCACATCGCTCAGCGTTTGCAGTCGCTCGATAATACGGCGGCACTCCTTCGCATCTTCGCTGAAAAAGGCTATCGCCTCATCGACACTCATATCGAGAATATCGCTGCACGACTTGTCACGGTACTTCACTTCCAAGACATCATCTTTGAAACGTTTGCCGTTGCAAGCCTCGCAGGTGAGCGTGATATCCGCCATAAACTGCATCGGCACCTTGATAGCACCCTCGCCCTGACACACCTCGCAACGCCCTCCCGCAGAGTTGAATGAGAAGTGCGATGCGGAGATATTGTTGTGCTTGGCGTATGGCTGCTCGGCAAAGAGTTTACGAATCTCGTCCCACGCCTTGATATAGATGGCAGGGTTTGAGCGTGAGGACTTGCCGATAGGGTTTTGGTCTACCATCTCAACACCCTTCAAGAGCGAGGTGTCGCCCGACAGACCATCGAAGTCGCCCGGGTGGTCGCCCGTATCTGCCAATTGGCGATGCAAGGCAGGATAGAGAATATCCCTCGCCAACGAGGATTTGCCCGAGCCACTAACGCCCGTAATGCAGGTCATAACTCCCAACGGAATTTTGACCGTTATATTTTTGAGGTTGTTGTGTCGGCAACCGTTCAGTTTTATAAAATTGCTCCAACCACGCACCGACTGCGGTACGGCTATCTCTCTGCGCCCCGAAAGGTAGTCGGCAGTGTAGCTATTCTCGGCGGTCGGGAGATGCTCCAAATCGCCACTATACACCACTCTACCGCCATTCTTGCCCGCTTCGGGACCTATATCCACGATAAAGTCGGCACTGCGGATAACCTCCTCCTCGTGCTCCACGACAATCACCGTATTGCCCATATCTCGGAGTTGTTTCAGCACCTCGATAAGGCGGTGCGTATCTCTTGGGTGCAGACCAATCGAAGGCTCATCGAGGATATAGAGCGAGCCTGTGAGGTTGCTACCGAGCGAGGTTGCGAGGTTAATGCGCTGGCTCTCGCCACCCGACAGTGTGTTCGAGGCTCGGTCCAATGTGAGGTAGCCCAAACCCACATCACTCAGATATCGCAGGCGGTTTTGCACCTCTATCAGAAGGCGTTCGGCGCTCTTTTTTTCGTGGTCGTTGAGTTGTACGCCCCCAAAAAACTCAATCGTCTCATCTACGGTCATTCGCACAACCTCAGCGATGTTCTTGCCCCCGAACTGAACATACAACGCTTCGGGGCGTAGGCGTTTGCCCTCACACTCGGGGCAGATACTCTTGCCCGTATAACGAGCCTTCATCACTCGGTATTGTATCTTGTGGCGTTGGCTATCGAGCATTTCGAAGAAGGAGTTTAACCCCTCAAAATACTCATTTCCAAGCCATAGCAATCTCCGTTGCTCCTCCGTAAGAGTGTAGTATGGAGTGTGTATCGGGAAGTCGAACTTGTGCGCATTCATCACAAGCTGGTCGCGAAACCAACGCATCGTGTCGCCACGCCAACAAGCGATGGCGTTGTCGAATATCGTGCGTGACTTGTCGGGAACGACCAAATCCTCGTCTATGCCCGTAACCTTGCCCCAACCCTCACATTTCGGGCAGGCACCCAGCGGATTGTTGAACGAGAAGAGGTGTTCGTGAGGTCGCTCGAACTCGATGCCGTCAGCCGTGAAGTTGGAGTTGAAGAGTCGCTTTTCGCCCTCGTGGATAATAACGCAACTACTTGTGCCGTAGCCAAATGCCTGCGATACTGACTCGCGCATACGGGTTAGCGTGTCGTCATCGTTCACCACACGCAGGCGGTCGATAACGATGTAGATATCCTCGCCCGTGTGTTCCAAATCGACCTCCTTGATAAAGTCGTCAATCAGCACCATCTTATCCTCCACCACAAGGCGTACAATGCCATCTTTGACAAGCGTGAGCAGCTTCTCGATAATGCTCTCGCCTTTGTCAAGGAGCATCGGCACTGCCACCACTACCCTTGCTCCCTCGCCCAGCGAAAGGAGGTATTCGACCACATCATCGGTGTTGTAGCACCTCACCTCCACGCCCGAAATAGGCGAGATGGTCTTGCCGACGCGCGCATACAAGAGTTTGAGGTAGTCGTAAATCTCGGTTACCGTGCCCACCGTAGAGCGTGGGTTACGCGAAGAGACCTTCTGCTCGATGGCGATAGCGGGTGCGATACCCGTAATCAAATCGACATCGGGTTTGGAGATACGCCCCAAGAACTGACGCGCGTATGCCGAAAGGCTCTCTACATAGCGGCGTTGTCCCTCGGCAAAGATGGTGTCAAATGCCAAAGTCGATTTACCCGAGCCCGACAACCCCGTCACGACAATCAACTTCTCGTGCGGAATTTCGAGTTCGATGTTCTGCAAGTTGTGAACTCGCGCTCCTTTTATGTAGATTTTGTTCTCCAAATTTTTCTTTGTTTTTGCGGACTCCAAGCGTTGTTACGGCGCAGCGATTTATGGGGGCGCAGTCTGCGACTGCTTTATGGGGGCGGGCGTTCCGCCCTTTATGGGGGCGCTCCCGTTGGTCGCTTACTGGGGTGCGCTGAAAGTTTTTTCCCTTTTCTGAACTCCTAACCTTGTTACGGCGCAGCGATTTATGGGGGCGCAGTCTGCGACTGCTTTATGGGGGCGGGCGTTCCGCCCTTTATGGGGGCGCTCCCGTTGGTCGCTTACTGGGGTGCGCTTTAACTTTTAATTCTTAATTCTCAATTCTCAATTCTTAATTCTCAATTAAAGAGACTCCCTCCACTTTCAGGAGTTTCGCTATAAGTTGCTCTGCTTCGCTCTCGCGGATTCGCAGACGCATCGTGCAGAGGTTGTCGAATACCTGCTCGTCGATGCGTGGCGACATCTCCTTTATCACGCGCATAACGCCATTCATCGATATATAAGAGAACTCCACTCTTATTTTTCTATCAACGGTCTTTTCTATTATCTTGCTCGCAGCAATAACCTCCGCCGTAGACTCCTTGTAGGCCTGTATAAGCCCCGAAACTCCCAATTTCGTGCCACCGAAGTAGCGCACGACAACCACCAAACAGTTGGTCAATTCTGCCGAGAGCAGCTGCCCCAAGATGGGCTTTCCTGCCGTTCCCGAAGGCTCGCCGTCATCGTTTGCGCGGAACACCTCACCCTGCGCACCAAGGCGGTAGGCGTAGCAGTGATGCGTAGCATCGTAGTACTCCTTGCGCAGTGCATCGAGCAACTCCTTCACCTCCTCCTCGCTCTCTACGGGGTAGGCGTAGGTGAGGAACTTGCTGCTGCGCTCCTTGTAGATTGCCTCCGCAGGCTCTGCAATGGTCAAATATGAGTCCTTCTGCTCCGACACGGCTACTCTGCGTTTGCTTTTGTGGCTACTTTACCTTATTAAATAGTCTGTTCCAACGGATACCGTTCTCGCCCTTCGAGAAGGCGATAAACAACGCCTTACCTACGATATGGTCCTCAGGCACAAAGCCCCAATAGCGCGAGTCTGCCGAGTTGTGGCGGTTGTCGCCCATCATAAAGTAGTAGTCCATCGCAAAGGTGTAGGTCGAAGCCTCCTCGCCATCAATAAATATCTTGTCGCCCTCGACACGCAGGTCGTGCCCCTCGTATTGGTCGATAATACGCTCGTAGAGAGGGAGATTGGCAGTCGAAAGTTCGATTGTTGCACCCTTTTGTGGCACCCACAATGGTCCGAAGTTGTCTTGTGTCCAAGGGAAACGCTCGTCGTGTGGAAAGACATCGAGCGTAGGCTCGGTGGCGTTGTATCGCTCCACCATTGCCACACTCTTGAACTTCTCCAACTGCGCAGCACCCTTCTCGGTGGTCGCAACATAGTAGTATGGCGCAGCACCGTTGTACTCGGTGATGTCGAGGTTGCGCAGAGCATACTCCGAAAGCGTGGATGTGCTATTTACGAAGTAGATGTGCTGTCGCTCCTCGCAGGCAGGTTGCGGCTCGCCATTAACAAAGAGTTCGGTATTTACTATCTGCAAGGTGTCGCCTGGTACACCCACGCAACGCTTGATGTAGTTTTCGCGTTTATCGACAGGTCGTGCAATGACCGTATAGTCGCGGTTGAGCTGTCGTCTACCCTCCTCCTTGCCGAGCTGCGATTGGTAGTCGCGCAATACATCGTAGTATGTTACAGCCTGATTTTCGAGCAGTACGGTGTCGCCCGCAGGGAAGTTGAAGACCACCACATCCTCGCGCTCCACCTTGCCACGACCACGCAAGCGGTGATAATCCCACTTCACACACTCGGAGTAGGACTTCTTGTTCGAGAATGGCATCGTGTTGTAGACAAATGGCATCGCCACAGGTGTATTCGGCACCTGCGGACCATACGAGAGCTTGCTCACATAGAGGTAATCACCGATAAGAATGGTCTTCTCCATCGAGGAGGTCGGCACCACATACAACTGAAAGATAAAGAGATGCACGAGGTGCGCCACTACGGTAGCCCACACGATAGCATCAATCCAGCCGTAGATGGAGTTGTAGAGTGGGTATTTCTCGCGCAGGGCATCGTTCTTCTTGCCTATGTAGCGATACGCAAGGCGAGAAATGTAGTAGTCGTAGATAAACGGCAAGCCGAGCAACAGCCACAGATTACCTGTCCACACCACGAACAGAAGGATATATACGATGCTGGCAATAGCGAACTTAAACCAGCGACTCTTGAAAAATTTCATTTTTCAAATTAAGAATTAAGAATTGAGAATTAAGAATTATTTTTTTTACTACTCACTACTAACTACTCTCTACTCACTAATCGAAGAGGTCGTCAATGGTGAATACGCCCTTCTTTGGGGCGACAAACTCCGCTGCAACTACCGCACCGAGAGCCAAGGCACGGCGCGAAAAGAGGGTGTGTTTAATCTCTATCTTGTCATCTTCGGAGAGGTAGGTTACGGTGTGAGTACCCGGTACTGTGCCCTCGCGCAACGAGGTTATCTCGATAGCGTCAAGCTCCTCGGTAGGCTCGTTTACCCACTTCTGCTTGCGCTCCACGCGCTCCAAGATGTCGTTCGCGAGCGATATGGCAGTGCCACTCGGAGCATCTTTCTTCTGCGTGTGGTGAATCTCCTCGATAGCCACATTGTATGCGTCAAAGCGATTCATAAGCTCCGCCAAGTAGCGATTTAGGCGGAAGGTAATGTTTACGCCCAACGAGTAGTTCGATGACCAAATCATCGATGAGTTCCTCTCACGGCACAACGCCTGCAACTCCTCCAACTTGTCGTGCCAACCCGTAGTGCCACTAACAACAGGCGTACCGCACTCTATGCAGGTGCGGACATTTGAGTAGGCTGTTGTGGGGGTGGTAAATTCGATAGCCACATCAACCCCTGCCAACTTCTCGGCACAGAGGTCGTGGGCGTTGTCTTGGTCTATAATGAGTGCTACGGAGTGACCTCGGCTGAGCAACACCTGCTCAATCTCGTGTCCCATCTTGCCGTAGCCGATAATTGCAACTCTCATCTTTCGTTCGTTTTAATGTTATTAAAACGCAAAGATAAGAAAAAACTTTGTTTTTTAGTTGAGAATTGAGAATTAAAAATTGAGAATTATTTTCAATTTAACAATTTAACACTTTTAACACCCCTGAAAAAGTGTTAAAAGTGTTAAAAGCTGCTCTCAATCATACTTAATGTTTGATAGGAACAGCCCTTGCGGTTGGGCGCCGCTGCTGGCTCGGGAGAGGTCGCGTGAGGCTACGATTTTGGCAAACTCTGCAACAGAATATCTACCTCTGCCGACATCTACGAGTGTACCTACAATCGAGCGCACCATATTACGCAGAAACCTATCTGCACGAATGGTAAAGCGCAAAGTACCATCGCTCTCCACCACCCATTCTGCGTGTGTAACTCTACATATATTTGTCTTATTATTAGAGTTTAACTTTGCGAATGTGGTGAAGTCGCTTGTTGTGAGCAGCACCTTCGCAGCCTCGTTCATACGCTCTACATCCAACGGGATATGGTATATCCACGCAGAGTGACGGCGGAACGGAGCCTTCACGGGCGAAAGCAGATAGGTATATTCACGCTCCTTGGCATCGAAGCGTGCGTGAAGATTGTCTGCTACCCTATATATACGCTTGATAGCGATATCTTGCGGCAGCATAGCGTTGAGTTTGTAGGCTATGTGGTCGCAATCTATCTCCTCGGTAGTGTCGAGATGCGCAATATAGAACGAGGCATTTACGCCTGTATCTGTGCGCCCTGCACCCACTATCTCGGTAGGCTTACGCAGCAACTTCGATAGAGCCTCCTCTATCGTACCCTGCACAGTAGGCTCGTTGGGTTGTCGTTGCCAACCGCAGTAAGCACCGCCATCGTATTGTAGTTCAATAAAATAGCGCATACGCTTTTATCACTCTACCTCCTTGGCAGCCTCCATAATACCCTCGTAGAGCGAAGGGTGTGCGTGGATTGTACGCGCCAAATCCTCGGCCGTAGCACCCAAAGTCATCGCTACCGAAGGCTCGCCCAACATCTCCACTACATTGCCGCCGATGATGTGAGCACCGCGCAACTTGTTTTCGGCATCGAAAATCAACTTGATAAAGCCATCGCGGTCGCCTGCCGCTGCCGCCTTACCCGACGATGCGAAGTTGTAGCGCGCAACCTTGTACTCGATGCCCTGCTTCTGCGCCTGCTCCTCGGTCAAACCTACCGATGCAATCTCAGGCGATGTAAAGACGCAAGCTGGCGTCAAAGTGTAGTCGATAGCAGGAGGATTTTGTCCCATAATCTGCTCTACGCAGTTCACAGCCTCGGCCGATGCGATATGTGCCAAAGCTGGCGATGCGATAATATCGCCGACTGCGAAAATCGACGAAACTGATGTGCGGAAAGCCTTGTCTACCACAATCTTGTCGCGCTCTACCTGAACTCCTACTTTATCTAAGCCAAGCCCCTCGATATTCGACTTAATACCGACAGCCGAAAGCACCTTGTCGGCAACCAACTGCTTAGCCTCGCCCTTCTGCTCGATATCTACTACGCACTTGCCATCAACAACCGACACACCCTTAACGGCGGTATTAGTCATCACGGTAGCACGCAGACGACGGAATGAACGCTCAGCAGCGGCCGACACCTCTGCATCGAGAAGTGGCATAAACTGTGGCAAGTACTCCACCACCGTAACCTTCACGCCCAACGAAGCGTAGAAGAAGGCAAATTCGCTACCGATAGCGCCTGAGCCGACTACGACCATTGTTTCGGGCAACTCCTCCAACACGAGCGTATCGCGCGAGGAGAGAACAAATTGGTGGTCAATAGGGATTGAAGGCACCTCGCGTGGCGATGCACCCGTAGCGAGCAGTATATTTTTAGCCTCGTAGGTAGCTTCGCCCACCTGCACCTCGTTAGCCGACACAAGCGTTGCCGAGCCTACAATAACCTCTACACCAGCCTTTTTGAGCAGCATCTCTACACCTCGACCAGTGGTTGCAGCCACCTGACGCGAGCGAGCCACCATAGCCTTCAAATCGGCTTTAACCTCGCCCTCGACGGCTACACCAAACGACTTTGCAGTTTGACAATAGTGATATACTTGTGCGCTTTTGAGCAACGCCTTTGTAGGGATACAGCCCCAATTAAGACAAGTTCCGCCCAACTCGGCACGCTCTACAAGAGCAACCTTTGCGCCCAACTCTGCTGCGCGAATAGCTCCTACATATCCAGCAGGGCCACCTCCTATAACTATTAAATCGTACATAATCATTAAATTTAAAATTCAAAATTCAAAATTCAGAATGCAAAATGTAGAATTAGTTTCCCGCTTGCAGTTTACTTCAAAATGTATTCCACACTCTGGGTCTTGCCGCGCTTGTCCTTATAGGTGATACGGTACTTGCCCTTGAAACCTCGGAACTGCACCTTGCCCTGCTCGTCAGCCTTAACGGTGGTGTTGGTCTTCCACTCGTGGTTGATAAGCTGGTCCATAGCCCAATATACAGGCTTCTCCTTCATATCGCGTGTGAAGATACCCGACACGGTAGGCTCGCCCTTCACGCCGCAGTTATCCAGCACATTCCACCAAGTGATACCCATCATCTTCTCCTGCGAGAACCACAAACGATAGAGATTTTGAGTGAGGATTGCCTGAATCATATAACCTCGCTCATCTTGCGATGGCGATGTAATTGTAACCTCGCTCAAATGGAGTGGAATACCCGCCTCCGAAGCCCAACCAATATACTCGCGCACCTGCGAAGGGGTTTGAATCTTTACGCCATTAGCCATATACTTACAATGCCTGACATTGAAAAGGTGCATCTGAATACCCATAATATCAATCTTGCAGCCACGCTCCAGCAAACGCTTTACCTGCGCTGTGTAGCCCGGTTTGCGGTGGTAGTCGTTGATGTTCAACTTAACCTCCGCAGGGAAGTACTTTTCGGCTGTCTTCAAGGCGTGATATGGGTAGTCGCCATACATAAGACCGTAGCGGCTCTTCGAGATTGGATAGTTCTCAGGGATAAGGTCTTGGTCTTGGTCGAGTGCACTTTCATTTACCACATCCCAACTCTGCAAACGACCTTTGTAACGCTCGGCAATGGTGCGAATACGCTCCTCCATAACCTTTGGCATAGTCTTGGCATACTCAGGGAAGGTTTGTGCAACCTCCTCGAACGACATCGCTCGCCATTCGGCACTCTGCGCATCTGCGCTCTTATAGCGATTTGGCTTGTTAGGGAACAATCGTTTATGCTTGGCACGCTCCTTCTCGGTAAAGAGGTTGAAATACCAACTTGGGCGCTGGAATTTACGGTTGCCCCACACCAATACATGACCGTGCGCACGAATACCCTTCTGCTCGCAAAACTCTACGAGTTGGTCGGTCGAAGGACGGCGCCAATGTGGCTGGTCGTACGGCTCCTTGCAGTTGTTCCAGAACTTCTCCGTATCGCGATATTCGGTCTCGAAACGAGGCTTACCCTGCTCCAATTCAAGCTCTTTCCAATAGAAAGGAACGGTTGCGGAGTTGAATAACTCTCCATAGATGCGCTTGTAGCGGTCGTTCCACTCGGTTTTGCCGAGCTGGTTGAAGTTGAAGATGTGCGCACCGAAGATAAACTCGTGCGACACCTGCTCAATCTTCACATCGCGCTTGCGACCGATATTTTCGAGTACCAACTCGCCATCTGCCTTGCGATACTTCTCGATATCGGCATCGATACGAGCCTGCTCCTCCTCGTTCCAAATCTTCCAATACGCCTCACTCATATAGCCCTTTGTATCCTCGGCATAGGAACGAGGAAATGTCATTTGCGCCTCTGCGCTCACTGCTACAACGGCTAAAACTGCCGTCAAAATACTCTTTTTCATACTGTCTGGATTAGTGGTTGATAACCTTTAAAACCTCGCCATTATCCGCAGCAACAGCTCTCTTCCACTTCTCCGAGTAGCCTAACTGCTCAATCTTACCAGGGATGTTACGACCATTGCCATTATCGGTAAAGCCATTCTTATCCTCCAACTTGGTGTTGCCATCGATATACTTAACCAACAGATACTTATCGAGCGTATCCCACTTCTCAAATAACTTCTGCGCCGTTACTGTTGAGTAGTTAGTAAGTGTTTTTTGAGCCTTCTTTGGCGACATTGCTGCAACCTTCTCGTCTACCTTAGCAATCTCGGCCAACTTCTCATTCTCCCACTTGTCTACCTCTTCGCGTACGCGCTTGCCGATGGTGTCGTAACGCAGATAAGCGAAGTTTGCGATGCGGTTTGTTACCCAGAACATCGAGGTTGGCGAGTAGTGCAACAACGAGCCATTCTCCTCCGAAAGGCACCAAGGTACCTCGGTAGTATTACAATATATAGGTGTCAAAGGCGATGTAGCAGCGTCGTCGGTACCAAACCAAAGAATACCAGTCTTGCCCTTACGCGCCTGACCGCAGAGCCAAAAACCAGTCTGTTGTGTAGCGGTAGCGCGCTCGTTGCAGTACTCTACGCCATCCACCTTGAAGTGCATTGGTCGCCAACGATATGGGCAGCCATTGCCACCTGCACCAATATCGGTAGTCATATCCATAGGTGTACCCTCAAAGTGGTCGCGCATAGCATCGAAGAGCTGCTTTGGCGAAATCTTGTTGGTAGGCTTCACCCACAGAGGCATACGGTTAGCAGGGTTGTGTCCCATAGCGTAGTCGGTATACTTATCCATACCCTCGGTGATAGTGCGGAAGAATGCCCAAACGCGAGCCTCGCAAGCACGCAATGCGCTGAAATCGAGTGGAGCGTAGGCGTCGCAGAACGAGAACTCCTCGTCTTTGCCGTTGAAGTAACCCATCTCGCGAGCAAAGGAGATTACATCGCTCGAATAGAGGCAATTCTCCTTGTCGTTAAGTGGGAAGGTGGTGATACGAGCCTGATTAGCGTGCGAGCATACATATCCATCAGGAATGCGGCGTGCCACCCACACAATACCCTTGCGGAGGTTGTTGCCCTTCTCGTCAAGCTTTGAGCCCTTGCCGATAAGCTCCATAATCCAAGCCTCCTCAGTATCTACAAGCGAGAATGACTCGCCCGAAGAGGCGTAGCCGTACTTGTTAGCCAACTCCACAATCACAGCGATAGCCTCGCGTGCGGTCTTTGCACGCTGCAAGGTGGTGTAGATTAACGAGCCGTAATCCATAATACCCTTCTTGTCGCGCAACTCCTTGCGACCACCGAATGTTGTTTCGGTAATGATGAGCGAGTGCTCGTTCATATTACCAACGGTAGAATAGGTTACAGGTACTTGGTCGATAAGACCTTGGTAACGACCATTATCCCAGTTGTTTATGGCAATCTGCCCCGGTTTGTGTTTGCCGCCTTGGTGCTTGTATAATGCGCCATAGAGCCAATGCGAGTCGGCGGCATAAGTCACCATTACGGAGCCATCGGTCGAAGCACCTTTGGTTACGATGAAGTTTGTGCAGGCAAATGCCGTAGCTGTACCTGCCAAAAATGCTAATGATAAGAGTAATTTTTTCATAGTAGTTTGTATATTAAATAGTTAGTATTCTCTATTTCCGAAAATCGACGAGCCGATGCGCACCATCGTAGAGCCGCACTCGACAGCCAATTCGTAGTCATCGGACATACCCATCGAGAGGGTATCGAACTCCTCGCCAAAGTGCGATTTGAGTTCATTGTAGTGGCTCGCCAAACACTCGAAGTCGGCACGAATAACCGCCTCGTCATCGGTGTTTGTTGCCATTCCCATAACACCACGAACTCGAATGTTTTTCAAAGCCTTAAACTCCTGACTTTGCAAAAATAGTAAAAGTTCGTCATATTTCCAACCCGTCTTGCTCTCCTCCTGCGCAACATGTATTTCGAGCAGGATATCGACCACCCTGCCTATGCGCTCTGCCTCGCGGTTGATGCACCCGGCAAGGCGCACGCTATCCACCGACTGAATGAGCGACACGAATGGCACAATCTGTCGCACCTTATTGGTCTGCAAGTGTCCAATCATCTGCCACTCAATATCTTTTGGTAGGGCTTCGTATTTTGCAAGTAACTCCTGCACGCGACTCTCGCCAAAGGTGCGTTGTCCTGCATTGTAGGCCTCTGTAATAGCCTCCGCAGGGTGAAATTTCGACACTGCAACAAGCTTGACTCCCTGCGGCAGTGATGCGCGTAACTCCTTTATTTTAATACTAATAGCCATCTCTAATTAAACTTTTACTTTACCCTCAATACCTTGCCTATCGGCAGTACTGCACTCGCCTTAATGCCATTCAAACGGCAAATTGCTGCAACGGTGGTATGGTTTCGGGCAGCAATCCTGCCGAGATAGTCGCCACTGCGCACCTTGTAGTAGCGGCGTTCAGCCGACAGTACAGCCTCCTTTTTGTCGGCATCGGCGAGCAACTTCTCGCCATTCCAATCCTGCTCATACTTTGAGTAGATGCTGAAATAGGAGCGTTTCAAGAGCAACTCCTCACGGCGCAAGTCGCCCGTCTTAAAGTCGATAAGACGCTCAGGGTCAAATGACTGCCCCATATAGCGACACTCGAAGTGGAGGTGTGGTCCCGTACTGTGCCCCGAATTACCACCGAGAGCAATAGGCTGACCTGCCACCACCCTATCGCCCGCTTCTACCAGACGCTTCGAGAGGTGTCCGTGATAGGTCTCGATGCCGTTGTCGTGACGGATAATAACGAGCGTTCCATAGCCCGTATCGGTCACCTTCGAGAAGCGCACACGACCGTCAAATGCCGAGCAGATGGTGTCGCCCACCTTCAATGCGATGTCGATGCCGTTGTGATTTACCCTGCGGCGCAAGCCGTAGCGCGATGTTATGCGCCCCTTAATCGGATAGCGATACGAGCGCAGAGAATCGACCAATCGAATTGGCACTGCATTCGGAATTTGTGATAACGCCACCGAATCACGATAGGGCGAAATCTTCTCGGTACTCCAACAGCGAGTAAAAGCCGTAGAGTCGGGTTGAATCTCCGCTGTACGGATATAACGCCACGAATTGTCGTTGAAAAGCACGATTGAGAGGTGCTTGTCGGCAGTTGGCAGCGTATCGACCACAATCGCCGACTTTAACTTCTCGATTGGCTTAATTGTCAGCGAATCAAGCGGATTGGCAACCGCTATCGCAACACCACACAACGCTAATATAAGTAATTGTATCTTCTTCATTAGTAATTTTGCATTTTGCATTCTGAATTTTGCATTTTAAGCAGTTCTTCTGCTGCTTCAAGTGCTTTATAAAACTCCTCGCCCCACTTGCGAATGATAGGCTCGCGCAGCCCTTTGTATACGGGTATGCCGAGTTTGCAACCATTCTCGCAAGCCGACTTGCAGATATACCAGCGGTGGTAGTTCAGCCCCTCGCCACCGTTCTTGAATTTCAGCACACGAATTGGGTAGAGGTGGCACGATATGGGTTTTTGGAAGGAGCATTTACCCTCACGAAAAGCCTTATCGATGGCACACAACGCCACTCCGTTCTCATCGTAGCAGGTAAAGGCGCACTCGCCTCCGTTGATTAGCGGTGTGGTGTAGTCGCCCTCGACATCTACGACCATAAAACCCTGCTTCTCAACCGCTGCAATGCCTTCGGGTGTCATATAGGGCTTGTAATTTTCGTACTCCTCTTCGAGGATATCGACCTCCTCAATTTCGAGTGGAGCCCCCGCATCGCCCTCGATGCAACACGCCCCCTTGCATTGCGACAGGTCGCACGCAAACCTCTCGGTCAGCAGGTCGGTACTAACTATTTTGCCTTCAATTTCAATCATAAATTTTGTTTTTAGACGAGAGACGAGAGTTTTTTAATAATTCTCAATTGTCAATTACTACTGATGCAATAAATTTTATTAAAATAATTTTTGTTCTTTGACATTTTGGTTTTTGATTGTTGATTGGTCGGTTGTGAGCAATTCTCGGATTGGAGTCTTTGCAAATGCAGATACTCCC
>SUZP01000031.1 GCA_015059865.1 Rikenellaceae bacterium
GAAAAGCGTGATGAATATGGCTCAGCCAGACAATCGTATTTTTTCTTATCCATTGCCAATTCTCACGTGAGTTCTTCTTAAAGGTTTGATAATCATAAATTCTATATCAAACTTCATCAAATATAGAGAAAAAATGGCGACTATATTGCAAGTCGCCACCACCAAAAACAAACTTATAAAAAAAACTAAAAATGAAAAGAATTTTTAAACAACTCTATATAATATAGATGCTTTGAATTTGTTTGTGAAACTACTTCGCATTGGTGGTAGTTGTGCTGCCACTATTAGTTGTTGTGCGATTTTTTAATATTTTATTCGCCTCGCGCGAGATGCGGCTATCCACGCGGTAGAGCTTCATAACTTGCAGAGGCTCGATTGTCTCGGCAAAGAGATACAGGTATCGCTGCTTTACAGCTGTTGTCAGTATATCGTTGGAGAGACGAGCAGAGACTACCTTCAAAGCATTCTCGTTGGTGATATTTGCTTTCTTTGTGCGAGCCTCTTTGTTCATACTCGTCACGCGCTTAATCTCGCTACGATATCTGCGATATACGGGGTCAAACTTTGCAAGTTGCTCTGGCGTGAGTTGCAACTCCTCTTTCAAAAGGTCTAAACGAATTTGCATTAACTGCTCGCGTTTAGCCTTAGCAGCCTCCTTCTTCTGTTCAGGCGTCAAGGTCTGCTGAGCATAGGTCTCTTGTGCGAACATTGTAACAAAGAGAGCCAACAAAACAATGATTTTTTTCATGGCAAATTGATTTTAGGATTATTTTTCTATAAAAAAGAGGGTTAATTGTCTTCTCTATTATGTTGTATCTTGGTATCTTACAGTGAGTTGTCCTCATCATCGAGATAGTAGCCTGCATCAATCGAGATGTCGGCTATCACATCATCGGGGGCAGTGCGCATCTCTGCCACGAGTTTGTCCATTGCAGAGAGGTCGTTTTTCTGATTGTAAAGAAACTCGCCCAGTGCAAATGCGCCAACCACAACTACTGCAACCATTGCAATAGCACTCGCCCAACGCCACTGCATCGTGTGCGATGGTTTGGTAGGGTATGCCGCTTCGCGTACCGCCATCTTTGCACGATACTTTGCTCGCGTTATCATCTCCTCTTCAATCTTGTAAGGCATCTGTTTCGTCTTCATAACTTACTCTATTTCAATAGTCCTAACCTGTTCTTTTATCTTTTGCACTGCGTAGTGGTAGTTTGTTTTAAGTGTCGAGACACTATGCCCCGTAGCTTGTGCAATCTGCTCGAACGACAATTCGTCATAATAACGCATATTAAAGACCAATCGTTGCTTTGTTGGCAGTGCTAAAATAGCCTTTTGCAGTCGTATTAAAATCTCGTCTGCCGAGGGGTCTACCTCCTGCTCGAATGTAGCCAAAAGAGAGCCTCGCACCGAGTCGAGAGAGGAGAATATCCCCTTTTTGCGTTTTCGCAACGCTTTTATTGACAATGTTGTAGCGATACGATACAGCCATGCCACCAAAGAACCCTCTGTTTCGCCTCGAAAGCTTCCGATTGAGAGGTAGGCACGAGTGAATGTCTCTTGCATAACATCCTCAGCATCCTCGTGTTGTACAACCATACGACGGATGTGCCAATAGAGCCTGTTGCCATACTGCTCAATTAGCAGGTCGAATGCTTCAACCGCGTTGCTCTTTAACTGAGCAATTAAATCCGTCTGTCTCTCCATCTGTTCGAGTTCACTCTAATAGATACCACTTCTGATGAAAGGTTAAATCGTTTTACTACAAAATTAATATTTTTTATTTATTTTTGAAATAATAATCCGTTTTTTAGTGGAAATTCTTGAAATTTTTGTAACTTTGTACGGATATTTGCCAAGAGCAGAAGTCTATTCTTGCGCCGTTTTTTTTCGGGGGGGGAGGAAATCTTTTAATTTTGAACAACGGAATTGCAAGCACTTGAAGTTGATTATTCGAGGTTTTACTTCAAATAAAATTAAAAATTAAGGAGAAATAGCTTTTAAATAAATACACATTAAAATCAACCAAAACTTTTAAACTAACTAAAACTTTTAATCAACTATGAAAAGACTTAAAATGATTGCCGCATTTGTATTGTTGGCGTTGGCGTTAAACTCTTGCCAGAAGGACAGATGGGGATTTGATAACAGGGTGATATTCTCTGCTGATGGAGGCAGTAAGAGCGTTCAGGGAAATGCTCCATTAGGAACCCTCTCAATAGGAAGCAACTCTTATAATACAAAAGAAGCCATAGATATTCATGGCGATTTAGCTGTAACTTACGATTGGCTTACTGCTACTGCTGCAAAGGGCGATAACGAGGTCTATTTGGTAGCCCTTCCGAACCGCACAGGTAAGAGTCGTAAACTCCATGTGTATAGTAAGACTCGTGAAGATAAAGTAATAAATATTACTGTAATACAGGAGAAATAGTCTTGTCTTTGATGATTCTTGGTGCAAGTAGAGCCTTGACAACTCCTTTTGTGCAGGAGTTCAAGTAGTGAGGCGTTGAAAATGCAGAATTAGAACAACAACTTTTAACTAAACATACATTAAATCAACTAAAACATTAAAACAACTATGAAAAAAAGTCTATTTATTATCTGTTTCGTGGCATTTATGGGGTGTTTTATCTCGACAGATGCTGCTCCTCGTGGTGGTAGAGTGCGCTCTCGCTCTCGTGCTAATGCCCGTGCTCGCGCCGAAGTATTAGAGCGTAATAGCGGTTACTACAAGGATGTATTTATGGATGGAGGAATTCTTCTGACATCTCGTCGTACGCTCCCTGCTGCCGACTTCTTGAACTTGCAGTGGGAGTTCTTCGCTTCTGCGAAAAATAAAAAGACGCTGACAAAGGTAGATACTCTTCTCCAAACCAGCATCTTCTGCGGTAGCGAAGAGGATACCAACGGATGGTTGCTCTATCCAGATGGTGCGCCACGATACAGAATGATTTATGTCAATGGCGGTAGAGCTGCAAGTCACGGCAGGTCGATGACGCCAGAGGGAAAGGCACAGATGCGTAGATATGTCGCAGCAGGTGGTGGATATGTTGGTACCTGCGCAGGAGCTTATCTCGCTTCGAGTGGAAGTGGAAGAAAAAAGCGTTATTCCAAAGAGTATTATGGCCTGTGGCCTCATAGTGTCTATGGAACAGGTCTCAACCGCAGCAAGACCGATATGACTATTGAGCGCAAGAGTCCGCTGTTGCGCTACTACAACTTCGGTCGCGACAAATATATTGCTGAGGTTCGCCACAACGGAGGTTGCTTTGCCAAAGATGAGGACTTCCAGACTATTCCTGGTGTTATCGAGCCACTTACACGCTATGTCTTCGAGAATACCAAAAGGGTGAAGATTGATGGAAAAATTAGTACTTGGGCATACAAGAAAGATGCAGAAACCGGTCGCGTCATATCGTGTGGCTCGCACCCTGAGGGCGTTGAGGAGGGCGAGCGTTTGGAGTTTATGTCGGCAATGATGCTCTACGCTATGGATGGCAACCCTGCACCAAAGGTTAAGGGTGAGTTGAAGACTGGCGAGGTGCGCGAGATGAACAAGCGCACCGAGGATAACAACCCTGACTACACCCGTATTGGCGATAAGCAGTATCACCATTTCGTGGTTGATGTGCCTAAGAAGTGTGCTAAGGTTGTGGTTTCGCTCGAAGGCTACGAGGGCGAAAATAACTTCGACCTTCTACTTTGTGCAAATAGTGAGGCGTTTGCATTCGAAAAGAATGCTACCTGCAAGAGTGCCGCAGAGGGTACAAACAAACAATTGACAATCGAGAAGCCGAAGGAGGGCAAGTGGTATGTATCGGTACATTGTAAGACAACCGTAAGCTCTAAGACTGGCAAGTATGGTACCGAGTATAGCGGTCGCACCGATGTCTTGAATGGCGTGCCATACAAAATCTCGGTAAAAGTTGAGTAGCTGAGTGATTAATGCAAATCTATTTAAGAGAAAAGTTAGCACATAACAATATGAAAAAATTATTAAGTATTATATTGTTACTTGCAATGTTTGCATGCACGCAGCCTGCGCCTGAGGATATACCACCACCAGTCGAAGAGGAAGATTCTACTAAGTTGTCGGATTTGTCCACTAAGGATGACCAATTTCTTGCTCCTGCTGATAGAGAGGCTGCTCGTGCCGAGGTGTTGAGTCGAGGTCGTGGATTTTACAAGGATGTATTTATGGATGGAGGTATACGCCTTACCTCGCGTACAACCCTTCCGGCAACAAACTATTTGGGTATATCGTTGGAGTATTTTGCATCGGCCGAGAATAGTGAACTAACAAAGACCGATACACTAATTCAACACAAGATATTTACAGGTAGCGAGGAGGATACAAACGGATGGTTGCTCTATCCTGATGGCTCACCTCGTTACAGAATGATATATGTCAATGGCGGTGGTGCGGCATCACACCTTAAATCAATGGAGATGTCCAGCCGAGAAAATCTCTGTAAATTTGTCGAAGCAGGAGGTGGATATATCGGAACTTGTGCCGGGGCTTTTATCGCATCGAGTGGTATTCTGTATAGCAGTGGCAAAGTAGATTACGCAGAAACCTATCTTGGCTTATGGCCGGGTTATGTCTATAACACGGGACTTAATCAGGATAGAACAAATCTTCGCTTCAAAGAGGATAGCCCTCTGTTGCGATATTATAGCTTCGGTAATCCCCAAGAGTTGTACAATCTTCGTCATAACGGCGGTTGTTCTGCCAAAGATGAAGACCTCCCTTCCATACCAAATGCAGAGGCTCTATCGCACTATGTGCGCCCAGATAAGGCAAATATTGATGGGCGAATAAATGCTTGGTCGTATAAGGCTAATGAGCGTAGTGGTCGTGTCATCTCGTGTGGTTCACATCCGGAGGGAATAACAAGTGGCAAGCAACTTAATTATATGGCTGCAATGATACTCTATGCTATGGATGGCAACCCTGTTCCGCAGCCTAAGGGCGAGTTGAAGGCTAACGAGGTACGCGAGATGAACAAGCGCACCGAGGATAACAACCCTGCATATACTCGTATCGGCGATGGTCAGTACCACCACTTCACAATCGAAGTTCCGAGCGACTGCAATAGGGCGACTGTGACACTCGAAGGCTATGCTGGCGAGGATAACTTCGAACTTGTTTTGTGTGGTAAGAGTGGAGAGTTGGCCTATATAGACAACACCGACCATAAGACAGATGCGACGGGTTGTAATGCTCAGTTGGTTATCAATGAGCCAACTTCGGGCAAGTGGTATGTATCGGTGTTCTGTGAAACCACCGTTGAGTCGGCTATCGGTCAATATGGAACAGAATACACTGGTCGCACCGATGTTTTGAATGGCGTGCCGTACAAAATAGCTGTGAAATTTGAATAATAGAGTACAACCAATAAAAAACAAAAACAATGAAAAAGATTTTTAAACTGTTGATGTTGGTTGTAGTAGCAACGGGAACAGTTGCTTGTTCACACGATACAACCGAGGATTTTGGTGTAAATGTTGGAGATAAATCCCAACTTACTTTGTCGTTGGATGGGGTCCGTACTCAACTCGGTGCGGAGGTTGATGGTCACTATCCTCTCACTTGGGGCGAGAATGACCAGATTTCTGTTAATGGCTCGATATCCGAGCCTCTAACCATTGAGAATGGAGCTGGAAAATCAAGCGCAATATTCACCTTCGATGAAACACTTCAAACTCCATACTTTATCGCCTATCCGGCAGTTGAGGTGGCTAATCGGGTGATATTTGCAGCTATTCAACACCACAGCTCAAATACCTCGTTCGAAGATGGTGCAGCAACTATGTATGCTTATAGCAAGGATGGTAAAAACATTACTCTCGAACACCTGACTGGTATTTTAAAGTTTGGTATTGTGGGCGAAGCGACTCTTGCGAATGTGCGTATTTCGACCGTGGAGCGTAAACCTATTGCTGGAAGCTTCAATGCTGTGTACAATACTAAGAAAAAAAGCTTGGAGCTTACCCCTGCCGAAGATGTAAGCGAGATTATCACCTATTCGTTTGGTGATAATAACGGAAAATTGCACTCGACCGAGCCTACCTTTGTTCACATTGCAGTTCCAGCAGGTGTGTATGGTGAGTTGTATGTAACTTTGGAGGATGCTGCTGGTGGCGTAATGTGCAAGACTGTTATTACCGATAGCTCTAAGCCAATTAAGGCGGGCGAAGTACGAGAGATTTCGGATATTATCTCTTATGAGGCAACTACCAAGGAGTATGCAATTGCCAATTATGACGATTTGTGCAGCTATAAGGAGGCTGTTGAGGGAGGTGATACTCGCAGTGCTATTTTGATAAATGATATTGAGGTTGAGGGCGATTGGTCTCCGATAAATGCTCCTGCTTACACAGGGGCAATCAATGGCAATGGCTTTGCTATCAAGAATTTGAATGCGCCGTTGTTCGATACGGCAGCTGCTTCATTCAGGGGCTTGCATCTCGTTGTTAATGTCGAGGAGAGGGTAAATCCTAATTTCGGTGCCTTTGCTCGTAAACTTGCCCCCGTAGCGGATGCCTCTGTATTTGAGCGTTGCTCAGTAAGCGGAACAATCAAGATTGATACGAATGTTACTCCTGCAACTGAGGATACCTATGCAGATGGCGCTATTGGTGGTTTTGTGGGTATCGCAACAAATGTAGTACTCGAAGATTGCATAAATAGTGCTACTATCGAGCTTGTGCAATATTCAACCACAACGAATATGCAAGGTGCCATAGGTGGCTTTGTAGGCCTCTCGGAGGGAGGTGTATCATTTACCAACTGTACAAACAATGGCGATTTGATATGTAGCGATGCTACTTGTAAAACAAACCTAAATATCGGTGGTATCATCGCCGTTTGCTTTGGTATGGAAGCTACGGTATCATTTGCCGACTGTATTAACAATGGAACTCTTAAAGTGAATAGCACGGCCGAAACGCGTGACTGCAATATGGGAGGTATTGTTGGCTGTTTAGACGATATCGGCGAGAAGAGTAATTTTATATATGTCGAAAACAAAACCACGAATAATGGTGCTATTTTAATTGAGGGTAAGGTATCTCTTACTGCAAGGGTTGGCGGTATTATTGGCTATGGTTATAGACTTAGAGTCTTAGCGTTTGGAACAGTAACGAAAGAGGGAGAGATAAAAAACAATGGCCCTATAACTATTAGTGGCGAAGTCGGAAGTATTTATGCAGGAGGAGTGGTAGGTCACAAAGATGTAGGTACATTTAATATGAACTGTTTTGTTACCAATAGTAAAACAGCTACAATTAGTGTGTCGGCACTCACCACAGAGAATTGCTTTATTGGCGGTGTTATTGGAACTCTAACTTCGTCTGCTGTGATAACGAGAATACAATATAAAACTGTTACCAATAAAGCAGCCATAACATACTCAGGCACTTGTGGCGCCTCATGTTGTATAGGCGGATTTGTCGGATACATAAATGGAAGTTATATATATATCAACTACAATGGTAAATTTGCCAATGAAGGGAAAATAGAGGTTGCTGAGGATGCCGTATTAAATGCAAATCTGCAAATAGGTGGTGTTAATGGCTGTTTGGATGGTAGTGGTTGTTTAAGGTCGGGAGAGAGCAATCTTGGACAGGTTGTGAATAGAGGCGATATCTACTTCAAGGGTAAGGCTGTTAATGGAAGAGTGATTATAGGCGGCGTGTATGGAGAATATATATCATCAACTACCAACTCTGATGCAACCAAGTGCTATCTTATTAATGTGGGAAATATCTATGCAGTAGGAGAATTTAGCGCAGAACAAGTCGTTAGGGTAGGAGGCATTTTGGGCAACAACTCCATCGATGAAACCAAAAGAAGTCTTCATAATGCAAGGTGTTACTGCGATATGCATGCATACTATATTGCAGAAGATGGGACTGTCTCGCCATATCCACAGGTTGGTATGATTACAGGTATGCCTAAGGAGATGATGGGTACTATTGTTGAGGCAAAATTAGGAGGTAAAATAGCAACATCCGTAATTAGTAATGGCGACGCTGACTATCACAGAATTACAGTGAGCGATTACTACGACTATGTTTGCGGTACACGCGAGGGGCTGATTGAATTTAGCGGTGCAGGATACCTAAGTAGTAAGGACGCTATTGATTACGGAGACTTTGGCAACAACTAAACTATAAAACAGAGAGTAGAGCCGCTTTTTTGAATTGTCAATTTTCAATTCATCGAAGACTCTTGTTTGAACGCTCACCCCTGCCACTCGCAAAATAGGGTATAGATTTTGTGAGTGACAGGGGTGTTATGAAGATGATGAATAGTAAAATGGCACAACTATCACTTGTGCTGTGTAATATAGTATGGGCGTGCGATTTTCCTCTCTATAATCTCCTGCTCGGCAAGTATATCTCGCCACTCGCAATGGTCTCGGCATCGTTGGTTGTTGCGGCAGTGTGGTCCTTGTTGCCGCTGCTGTGGGAGCGAGCCGAGAGGGTAGAGCCTGCCGATAGGGCTAAGATTTTCGGTGCGGCGATACTTATCGGCATTGCGCGAAAGTTGTGCTTGATGTTCGGACTCGCGCAGACATCCCCCATAGATGGCTCGATTATAAGTATCACAACACCTCTTATGGTGCTTCTCCTGTCGGTGCTTGTGGGGTGGGAGCGTTTTACCAAGATGAAGGTTGTCGGACTCCTACTCGGTATGGCGGGAGCTTTGGCGATTATAGTATCAAGTAATAGCGATACGCACGCAAAATCTACGCTTGTGGGTAATCTGCTCGTCTTTGTCGGGGCGTGCGTCTCGGCTACCTATATGGTGTGGTTTAAGGGGCTGGTGGCGAAGTACCGCATAACGACACTGCTGCGATGGATTTATTGTATCTCGGCGATTATTATGTTGCCCATAGGTGCGCACGACATCCTTTCGACCAACTTCTCGTCAATGACGACGGGCATTGTCTTAGCAGCTCTATTTGTGCTTGTTGTGCCGACATACCTCCCAAATCTGCTTCTGAACTACTCGCTTCGATTTGTTGCTCCCACCGTGTCGAGCATATACTCCTATATTCAGCCCGTTGTGGCCATTGCGCTCGCTGTGGCAATGGGGTTAGATAAGCTACAAGCCGACACGCTGTTGTTCGCAATTGTTATATTTATAGGTGTAGGGTTGGTGGTACACTCGTATAACATACAACAAAAAAAGAGTGTATCCAAAACAGATGTTGGACACACTCCATAGTATTGAAAATCGAAATAAATCCTACAAGTTAGGGTTGATTTTGTGCCAATCCTCAACTGCTGGGATAACACCCATAGCGATAACCTCGTCACGGAGTGCGCAGAGGTGCTTGTACGACTCAACGAGAGTTGCGTGCTCCTCCTCGGTACCCTTAACTGGCAAAGCCTCAACACCGTTAGCATCGAGCTTGGTCTCCATAGCCATCATGATGTTGTTGAACTCGCCATTGTTTACATAGCATCCTGCTGGCCAGCGGAATGCCTCGCCACCCATAGCAGCTGCAATCATCTGAATAGATACGAGTGCTGGGCTCTGGAACGACGAACGACCACGGAGGTCGATGATGTTCTTACCGCCCTGAATTACGCGCTGACGGAGTGCATCCCAATCAGCCTGTGGCATACGCTCTGTGCCGATGATGTCGGTGAGTGGAGTGCCATCAACAGTTGTTGTCGAAGCGAATACAGCCATCTGCTCGCCGTGGCCGCCGTATGTACGAGGGTTTACAATCTTGTCTGCCGAAACCTTCAAGTACTTAGCCAACTCGCTGCGGAGACGAGTCGAGTCGAGAGCAGCCAAAGTGGTAACCTGCGAAGGCTTAACACCTGCGTAAATCAAGGTGATAAGACCTGTGATATCAGCAGGGTTGAAGATAACAACAATGTGCTTTACATCTGGGCAGTACTGCTTGATGCTCTTACCGAACTCGGCAGCAATCTCTGCGTTGCCCTTCAACAAATCCTCGCGAGTCATACCAGCCTTGCGTGCTGCGCCACCCGACGATACTACATACTTAGCATCGGTCAATGCCTCCTTGATATCCGAAGTGAAGGTGAGGTTGATGCCGTCAAAACCGCAGTGGAACAACTCCTCTGCAACACCCTCCAATGCAGGAGCGAATGGGTCGTAAAGACAGATGTTCGACGACAACTTCATCATCATAGCGCACTGCGCCATGTTCGAACCAATCATACCAGCTGCGCCGACGATGGTCAATTTCTCATTTGTTAAGAAGCTCATAATTCTTGTGTTTTAAAAAGTTTAAAATATGTTTATTAAAAATAGTTCTTATTTTTAGACGAAAGACGAAAGACGAGAGTTTTTAATTCAAAATGCAAAATTCAAAATGCAGAATTATTTTTCAACTACTCACTGCTCACTACTCACTACTCACTACTCACTACTCACTACTCACTACTCTCTGCTCACTCTATCGGAAGGTGTACCAACTCAACGCCAACCTTTGCGAGGATATCCAAACCATCGGTGTTGTGGTACTTCTCGGCAAAGACCACACGCTTAATGCCCGCCTGAATAATCAACTTCGAGCACTCCATACAAGGCGATGTCGTCACATAGAGCGTTCCTCCGTCGCAGTTGTTTGCCGACTTTGCAACCTTCGTGATGGCGTTTGCCTCGGCGTGGAGTACATAGGGTTTTGTTGTGCCCATATCGTTTTCGCAGATATTCTCAAAGCCCGAAGGGGTGCCGTTGTAGCCATCCGAAATAATCATCTTATCCTTAACGATGAGCGCACCCACCTGACGACGCACGCAATATGAGTTCTCTGCCCAGATGCGCGCCATCTTCAAGTAGCGAATATCCAATTTTCGCTGTTTCTCCTCTGCGTATGCTCCCATACTCTTTGGTTATACCCCTCCTCGTTTATCTGCCGTGGCAGTGTTTGTATTTCTTTCCGCTACCGCAAGGGCAAGGCTCATTGCGGCCAACCTTCTTCTCTACCTGTATAGGTGCAGGCTTTGACTTATCGCCCTGACCTGCTGCTGCCGCTGCCGCCATACGCGATGCCTGCAACTTATTAACATCGACCTTGGCACGATTTTGACGCGCACGCTCCAACGACTCCTGATTTTGCTGCTGCACAGGGATATACGACTTGCAGAGTATCGATACAACCTCGCGGTTTACCTTCTGCAACATCTTCTCAAAGAGGTTGAACGACTCGAACTTGTAGATAAGGAGTGGGTCTTTCTGCTCGTACGATGCATTCTGTACGCTATGGCGCAACTCATCCATCTCGCGCAGGTGTTCACGCCAAGCATCGTCAATCGAGGTAAACATCACTACCTTCGTAAATGCACGGTATATCTCTGCACCATCGCTATCCTTGCACTTCTGCAACTCGACAGGAACATTGTATCCGAGGTGTCCATTTGTGAGAGGGAAGTACATCTTGCTATCTGCCAACTGCTCCTTACGCTCCTCGTAAATCTTTGTCATCACAGGGCGTACGGTGTCAGCCACAGCCTTTGCTCTACGAGCCACCAACGCCTGCAAGTCGGCAACAAGCAACTCCACCAACTCGCCACGATTAGCCTTCTTGTATTTCTCCTCGTCGAACGACGGTTGCAAGCCCACCTCGCGAATTAAGTCGAACGAGAACTCCTCGAACGGATAATCCTCGTGCTCGTTGAGGAACGCCTCAACATAGTCGTACATCGCGTTATTGAGGTCAATCTCTACGCGCTCGCCATACAACGCATTGCGGCGACGAGTGTAGATAACTTCACGCTGCGAGTTCATCACATCGTCATATTCGAGCAGACGCTTACGAATACCAAAGTTATTCTCCTCGACCTTCTTCTGCGCGCGCTCCACTGCACTCGACATCATACCTGCCTGAATAGACTCGCCCTCTTGGATACCCATTCTATCCATCATCTTAGCGATTCGCTCCGAGCCGAACAGACGCATCAAATCGTCTTCAAACGATACGAAGAACTGCGAAGAGCCGGGGTCTCCCTGACGACCGCTTCGACCGCGCAGCTGACGGTCTACACGACGGCTCTCGTGTCGCTCTGTACCGATAATTGCAAGACCTCCTGCCTTTTTAACCTCCTCGGTGAGTTTGATGTCGGTACCACGACCTGCCATATTGGTAGCGATGGTAACCTGACCGGGGCGACCAGCCTCGGCAACAACCTGTGCCTCTTGTGCGTGGTGCTTGGCATTGAGCACATTGTGCTTGATGCCCTTCATCTTCAACATTCGGCTTAACAACTCCGAAATCTCGACCGAAGTAGTACCAACCAACACAGGTCTGCCCTCGCCTACAAGGCGCACAACCTCTGCAATTACAGCGTTGTACTTCTCGCGCTTGGTCTTGTAGAGAATATCATCGTAGTCATTACGCAGAATAGGTCTATTTGTAGGGATAACCACAACATCCAACTTGTAGATGTTCCAAAACTCCGATGCCTCGGTCTCGGCAGTACCGGTCATACCGCCCAACTTGTGATACATACGGAAGTAGTTTTGCAGAGTGATGGTTGCAAAGGTCTGCGTTGCAGCCTCGACCTTCACACGCTCCTTCGCCTCGATAGCCTGATGCAGACCGTCCGAGTAACGGCGACCGTCAAGAATACGACCTGTCTGCTCATCGACAATCTTCACCTTGTTGTCCATCACCACATACTCGACATCCTTCTCGAACATTGCGTATGCTTTGAGCAACTGATTTACGGTATGCACTCTCTCGGAGCGAATAGAGTAGTCATTTAAGAGTTCGTCTTTCTTCTGAGCCTTCTCCTCCAACGAGAGCTCCTGCTGCTCCAACTCGGCAATCTCTGCACCGACATCTGGCAATACGAAGAAACCATCCTCGCCCACACGCTTCGACAACGCCTCGTGTCCCTTGTCGGTGAGTTCTATCGAGTTCATCTTCTCGTCAATAACGAAGAATAACTCGTCTGTCACCTCCGGCATACGGCGGTTATTGTCCGCCATATAGATATTCTCGGTCTTCTGCATCTGCACCTTGATACCCTGCTCCGAGAGGAATTTTATCAGAGGCTTATACTTTGGCAAACCCTTGTATGCACGGTAGGTCAAAAGACCGCACTCCTCCATCTTGCCATCGGCAGCCAACTTACGCGCCTCGGCAACGAGGTTTGTTACAAACTCCTTCTGCAAGCCATACAAGAACTCAATCGCAGGGCGATACTCCTCGAAGAGTTGGTCCTCGCCCTTTGGTACAGGTCCCGAAATGATAAGTGGCGTACGCGCATCGTCAATCAAGACCGAATCGACCTCATCGACAATAGCGAAGTGGTGCTTGCGCTGCACCAAATCCGATGGCGAAGAGGCCATATTGTCACGCAAGTAGTCGAAACCGTACTCGTTGTTTGTTCCGAAGGTGATATCTGCGAGGTAGGCATTTCTACGCTCCTCCGAGTTTGGCTGGTGCGAGTCGATACAATCAACCGACAAACCGTGGAACTGATACATAGGCCCCATCCACTCGGCATCACGCTTTGCGAGGTAGTCGTTCACTGTAACCATGTGAACACCCTTGCCTGCCAATGCGTTGAGGAATACAGGCAGTGTAGCCACGAGGGTTTTACCCTCACCCGTAGCCATCTCGGCAATCTTTCCCTTGTGCAACACCACGCCACCAAACAACTGCACATCGTAGTGAATCATATCCCACTTGATGTCGTTACCACCTGCGGTCCAGTGTGTTTCGTAAATTGCCTTGTCGCCCTCGATATTTACAAACTCCTTTTTCGCTGCGAGGTTGCGGTCGAAGTCGTTTGCCGTAACCACCACCTGCTCGTTTTGCGTAAAGCGGCGTGCCGTATCCTTCATAATGGCGAACGCCTCAGGAAGAATCTCATCGAGGATTTTTTCAATCTTCTCGTCAATACGCTTTACGGTCTGGTCGATATCCTTCGAAATCTTCTCCTTCTCGTTGAGCGAGATGTTAGCGTCCTCCAACTTAGCCTTCTGCGCCACAACATACGCCTCGTCATCGGCTATAAAGTCGGCAATGCGCTTGCGAAGAGCTGCACTGCGCTCTCGCAACTCGTCGTTCGATAGTGCCTCGATAGAGGGGTAGATAGCTTTGATTTTATCGACATAAGGCTGAATCTCCTTGCGGTCTTTGTCGGCCTTACTGCCGAAGATAAATTTGATTATGTTTGTTAGTACACTCATATTCTTTATTAGCGTTTATTGTAATCACTTTATAAACGCCCCAAAGATACAAAAAGTATACGGAAAATACAAATGTATTTTGTTTGAGAGGACTATTTTGACTCTACAAATCGTTTAAATGGACATTTGTCACACAACATTGAGACACAATAGCTCTTTGAGAGTTGTAGCAGAGCTTGTGATTCGAGCGCACTTTCGGCGATAATTCCCGCATTTGCCCAACGGCGCACGAAGATATTGTCTTCGGGAGGTAGGCTCTCCAATAGCTCGAAACCTCGCGTATCTAAATCTATGCGCATGGTGTACTCCGAGTAGCATATCTGCATCTGCGCTACGACATTTATGCCAAGTATATGCGCCTTCTCGCGCGATATGTTGCCACGATAGGAGCCCTGCATCAGAAATCGATAAGCCCAACGCGGAATATCACTGTTGCAGAAAAGAGTCTCTACGCTCTGTCGGTTGTTACAATCGAGAAAGGTATCGAGCAGGTGAGGATGCTGTGAGAGTATATTTGCCACCTGCAATAGCTTTACTATGGGGTGATTATTTCCGCGATTTACAGTGAGTTGCCACTCTGAAATGGCAAGTTGCGGAAGGTTGTATTTGTGGGATTCATATTCGTATATCGTCACCATATCGGCGATATCCTTATTGTCGGGCATCACCTCCGCCAATCGAGATAACAATCCGGCACAACCCAATAACAGCGACTCTATCGTGGTGCGATTGTGTCCTACATAGTTGATGAAACGATAGGGTAGTATCTGCGCTAAACTCTCGTAAGCCTTGCGGTTTGCCCCTATGTCGAGACCTCGCATCAGCATATAGTATGCAGTCTCGTTCCAATTCTCTGTGTCGTGATATCTATCAACAATAAATCTCTGCTTTTGACTAATCCTGTCAAAGCAGAGTTGCGACATAACCTCACGGCGTTGTCGGGCATTCAAGCTCTTTAACTCAGCAACACATTCGCTGGGTGTTGAAAATTGCGAATGGCTATTGTTGAACATCATGCACGCTTAATAGAGTTAAAAGAGATTGAGTTCGAGCAGAGCCTCCTCGCTCATCATCGACTTGTCCCACGCAGGCTCAAAGACGAGAATGACATTCACCTTCTCGACGCCCTTGACTTTGCCAACTTGAACATTAACATCCTCCACGAGCATATCTGCCATAGGGCAGTTCGGGGCGGTTAAGGTCATACGGATAGTCGCCTCGCCCGATGGGTCGAAGTCTATCTCGTAGATGAGCCCTAAGTCGTAGATGTTTACAGGTATCTCAGGGTCGTACACATTTTTGAGTGTCAGAACAATATCTTTTTCAACTTGTAGTATCTCTTCGGGAGTCATACTAATTAAAAATTGAGAATTGAGAATTAAAAATTAAGAATTATTTTTTTCAACTCCTAAAACTATGCGTTTGGTTGCAGGAGTGCGACTGCATAGAGTCGCATCTGCTTGATAGTAGCCACCAAACCATTTCCTCGTGTCGGCGACAGATTCTCTTTAAGACCTATTGCATCAATAAAGTACAAATCGGTATCTACCACCTCCTGTGGCGTACGACCACCCATAGCTCGGATAAGTAACGCCAACAAGCCCTTAATTATTATGGCATCGCTATCTGCCGAGTAGTATATCTTCCCATCTTCCAACCTCGCATCAACCCATACGCGCGATTGACACCCCTCGATGATGTACTCTTCGGTTTTGTGTTCGGGGGCAATTACGGGTAACGACTCGCTGAGCGATATCAAGTAGTCGTACTTATCCAACCAATCGTCAAACATCGAGAACTCCTCGATAATTTCATCTTGTATCTTATCTGCCATATATGCTCTGTCTGTATGCAACTTCCTATTTGTTATCACTTTATGTGTAAAATCGCCGCTTCGGAGTATTGAGGTCTACTTACTCCAATCAGTGTAGCCAAAGATGGAGCAATCTGCTCATTCGAGATGCGCTGTATCTCCTGTTGTGGTACGATACCTGCGCCAGATATAATAAGAGGAATATGGCGGTCGTAGCTATATATCGAGCCCGACATTGCCACTCGCTCCGAATCCAACTCTATGCGCTCGGCTTCGAGCGTAATCAACACATCGCCCGAACGGCGCGGATTGTACCCATTCTGCACCAATGCCACAGCTCCTCGCGAGAATTGTGTCGAGCGCAATGCTGTGGCGGTGATGGCGTTTGTGATGCCACGATATTGGAGCGCGAAGGCAGCAACCTCATTTTGTATCTCGACAAGACTCTTCTTGTGCTTGTAGACTACATCGTGGTTGAGGTATAAGGAGCCGTTCGAGTAACCCAATATCCAACTATCCTGTCCATATCGAGCACTTAGAAATGCGTTCATTATCACCTCGAACTGTCGAGTGTTGAAGCGCGATGAGTCGTTGTTATCTCTAATTGTTGGGCTTACTCCGCCGTCAGAAGTTAGGGTTACGACGATATCTTGGCGTGAAGATGTTTGTGCGTAGAGGTATGTTAAAAACTCAGCCAACGAGATGTCGAGCGAGTAGAGCATATCCTCGTACTCGATAGAGTCGGCACCATACTTCTCGGCGATGATGCGCGGAATATCCAAACAGATATTCAGCACCTTGCACTCCTCGCCTACGCGCAGTGGTAGTAGAGAATTAACCGCGCGCTTGGCAAACTCGAAGATTGCAATATTGCCTGATGGCATTCGCATAAGGTTTTCAATCCACTTGTCCGACTCCTTGCGCTGTGAGTGAGGTCGCTTGTTGCCACTCTTCTCGTATAGGGCGATATCGGTACTATGGCTGTTGCGGTAGTAGTCGCGAGTGTAGCGACCATACCAGCTATCTGTTGCGAATACTCTATTCAGGTCATCTCTGTTGTAGGCCTCTACCCACAATGGCAACTCCTTGGTGTAGCACTCCGCTGTGCTCCACTTGCCATTGTTGTCTATCCAATAGCACTCCCCCTTGCGGCCTGCCAAAATCATAGCCGAGATAGGCGTATGAGCTATTGTGATAGCTCGATTGCTATTGTGTGATGCTATTACAGCTTCGGATAGTGTCTGTACGGTAAACTGCTGTGTTGTGTATTGCGAGGCTATACCTCGTTGTTGTGCGATTGGGGATTGGAGATTGGCCTTTTCGCACAACTTAATCTCTCTGTTCGATGTGCGGTCGAAGAGCACAGACGAGAATATGCCGTGCGTAGCGGGAGATGTGCCTGTTGCCAATGTTGCCAAACCAGCCTCAGGAGTTGTAGGGGCGTAGTCGGCGTAGCACTCGGTAAACTCTACACCTTCGCTTCGCAGTCGCAGAAAACCATCTTTGCCGAAGTTCTTTTCGTAGCGCGCTATGTCGCCTTGGCTCATACCACTCACCACAATATTCACCGCAAGGCGAGGATGTGCCGTTGCAACAACGGCAATACACAACGCCACAATAAACACTATGTATCTGGTTATAAATCTCATAAATATCTCTCAAAAATGCACTTCTCGTTTGTGAAGTCTATCTCCGACAGAGCCTCCGCCTTTGCCAACATCTTGCGACAGAAGGCGCGGTGCTCTTCACTTGTTGGGTTGAAAGGTCGATGCTCCGCAGCCGAAACAATCTGCTCAATTTGGGGTAGTAGTTCTCTTGCTTTGTCTGTCAAGGCATATTCGCAAAATCGCTCCCACACATACTCCACCGCCATCTTTGATGGGTGTGCCAAATCGTCGGCATAGTAGCGATAGTCGCGTAAGTCGTCAATCAAAATCTCGTACGAAGGGAAATAGTGTGCATTGTCAAACTGCTCACACAACTGCTCCGCTGCCAAGCGCAATATCGCCTTGCTGAGGCTATTCTCCTGCAAGCCATCGCCCAAGTGTCGCACAGGACTTACGGTTAAAACGACCTTTTTATCTCGCAAAACGCCATCGAAAAGTGTTTTGTATCGCTCGACAATCTCCTCTACCGACAATCGTCTGCGCTCGAACTCCTTTGCGGGTTGCTTGTGGCAGTTTGCCACCACCTTGCCCTCTCGCTCATAGACCCACGCCGTACCGAAGGTCAAAATCACCCAATCGGCATCGTGCAGAGCCTTCGAGCCTTGTGCCACCGCCTGATTGAGGTTTGCGAATATCTCGGTTTGTGTCTTGCCATCGAGCGAGGAGTGTGCGTCGAAGGAGAAGAAGCCCTCCTTGCCCTCTCGAATATCGCACACCGCAAAAGCCCTTGTATCCGCCAAACGCTCAATTGCTCTCGCAATCGAAAGCGGATTAAACAGCACCCCGAAAGGGTTTGTCGTAACCGAGAATTTCGCCCTCAGCAGTCGTTCCGAGATACTCTCGGCAAAGCAGGAGCCAAGCGCAAAAATCTTTGCGCTATGGTCTATCCCCTCTGCAAGCGGTGTAAGCGATATTTCGGTACGAAATTTCACCTCTAACTTTTAACTACTTGTTGATCTTCGCCCACGAATCCTTCAAGGTTACGGTGCGGTTGAATACCAAGTGCTCGGCGGTCGAGTCGGTATCAGGGCAGAAGTAGCCCACACGCTCGAACTGGTATGTTGTGCCGACAGGTGCATCCTTCAATGCCGGCTCCAAATATCCCTTGGTAACAATCAACGACTCCGGATTGAGGTTGTCCTGCCAAGAGGTCTGTCCCTCCGAAGTGTCGTATGGGTCCTCGGTCTTGAACAATGGGTTATAGAGGCGGATTTCAGCCTCAACAGCATGCTCTGCCGACACCCAATGGATAACACCCTTCACACGGCGACCATCGCTCGACGAGCCCTCGCCCGACATTGGGTCGTACGAGCAGCGCAACTCAACAACATTGCCCTCCTCGTCTTTGATAACCTCATCGCACTTGATAAGGTACGAATAGCGCAAACGCACCTCGTTACCCGGCGAAAGGCGGAAGTATTTCTTTGGAGGATTCTCCATAAAGTCGTCACGCTCGATGTAGATAACCTTCGAGAATGGCACCTCACGCATACCTGCCTCCTCATTCTCTGGGTTATTGACAGCCTTGCGCATCTCGACCTTGCCCTCTTCCCAATTTGTGATAACCACTTTGAGAGGGTTTAATACTGCCATTCTACGCTCGGCAACCTTGTTCAAGTCCTCACGCACACAGTACTCCATCTTACCGAGGTCGATAACATTATCGCGCTTTGCCACGCCCACCATCTCGGCAAATGCGCGCACCGATGCAGGGGTATAACCCTTACGACGCAGTGCGCAGATAGTCGGCATTCGTGGGTCATCCCAGCCCGATACTGCGCCCTCTTGAACGAGTTTCAGAAGGTTGCGCTTCGACATCATCGTATAGGTCAAATTCAGACGAGCAAACTCGTATTGATGCGATGGATAAATCTCCAACGCCTCGATAAACCAATCGTACAATGGGCGATGCACATCGAACTCCAAAGTACAAATCGAGTGGGTGATATTCTCAATCGAGTCGCTCTGTCCGTGAGCGTAGTCGTACATCGGGTAGATGCACCACTTGTTGCCTGTGCGGTGGTGCTCGGTGTGCAAAATACGGTACATAATAGGGTCGCGGAAGAGCATATTAGGGTGCGCCATATCAATCTTTGCACGCAACACCTTCTCGCCATCGGCAAACTCGCCGGCACGCATACGCTCGAACAAGTCCAAGTTCTCCTCTACCGAACGGTCGCGCCAAGGCGATGGCTTTCCGGGCTCGGATACTGTACCACGATTTAAGCGAATCTCCTCCTGTGTCTGGTCGTCTACATAGGCCAAGCCCTTCTTGATAAGTACAATCGCCCAATCGTAGAGCTGGTCGAAGTAGTCCGAAGCGTAACGCTCGATAGCCCAATCGAAACCGAGCCACTTGATATCGCGCTTAATCGAATCTACATACTCGGTATCCTCCTTTACTGGGTTGGTATCATCGAAGCGGAGGTTGCACTTACCGCCATACTTCTTCGCCAAACCGAAGTTGATGCAGATACTCTTTGCGTGTCCGATATGGAGGTAGCCGTTTGGCTCCGGTGGAAATCGTGTCTGCACATGCGACAAACCATTCGCAATCGACTCCTCGATAATCTCTTCAAGGAAGTTCAAAGACTTCTCCTTTACTTCAATGTTCTCTGTTGCCATTTTTTTAGCTTTATTTTGTTCGTTTGTTTGCTTTGTCATATAGTTTTGGCGCAAGGTTTACCGCCAACGAAATAATCTGCTGATTGTATAACTTCTTGCCATCTGTTTTCAATGCAAATTCTGCCTTGACCTTGATGCGCTCCTTCCAAAAGTTGCGCTCGTAGCCAATGCCTGTACGATTGTAAATGCCACTCGTTGTGCCATAGAAGGGGTCCGAAGCGTAGAGGTCTGCACCATATATCGTTCCCTCCTTGCCCACCGAGTTGTATAGTGGTTGCAGGTTTTTGCCTACATAGATATTGTTCGAGATAAAGAGGCCCCAACGGCTCATTCGGAAGAGTAACTCTCCACCCATCGGAGCCAGCCAGCCCCCATCCGCAAGCCTATCGCGCTGTAACGACTGCAAGTAACCAAGGCGGATGTCGAAGTCGAAGAAGGCCTTGAAAGCGACACCGAGATATGGGTTTATCGTGATGTTATCTACTACATTATGGCTGAAATCGGCACGATTGGCGTAGTGCTGCATCGCCGCCGAAGCACCTGCATACATCACCTTCGCAAAGCGACCTTCGCCCGAAAAGAGGATGCGGAACTGCTCTCGTGTTTCAAGCGAGTAGATACCGTTCCAATCGGCAACCAACTCGGCAAAGCCAATCTTGTCGTGATACTGCAACGCCAAACCCTGCACCAAACGATTGTCTGCCAAGTACGCACTGCTGAAAAACGCCTCCGAGTAGTGACCAATCATCTTCTCACGACGGAACAGACCCGCCACTGCGCCACACTTTTCGCCCTTGAATTGGTAGTACGCCACAAGGTCTATATCGTCAAGAAAGCGCACCGAGCCAAACATCTTCTGCATATTGACACCTGCACCGAGCGAGTGTTTCTCGTTCCACTCGTAGCGCAACACTGGCGCAAGCGAGATGCCAAAGAGCGTTTCGGAAGCACCAAGACCGCTGCCCGAATACTCCGTATTGTCGAAATCGAAGTCGAAATCGGTATCCAAATAGAGCCTTTCACTCTGCGCCAAAGCGCTGAGTGATAACAGCAAAGCCACTATAAGTATGATACTCTTTCTAACCATTTCGCTTGTGCGCGCGCATAAATCGGTCAAAAATAGTGAAAATTTTTCAAATAATGATTACTTTTGTGCGAAAAATAATTACAAGACGAGAGACGAAAGACGAGAGACGAGAGATTTACTAAAAATAAAGATTTAATTTTTAATATCTCTCTAAAGACACTAACGCCTCTAAAATAGAGTTTATGAAAAAGACAACTAACGCCGAACTTGGCCGCCCCTCGGTTGAGGAGTTTCGCAAGATGGAGAAGATGCCCGTAGTGGTGGTTTTGGATAATGTCCGTTCCGCCCAAAATGTGGGTGCTTTTTTTCGCACGGGCGATGCCTTTGCAGTCGAAAAAATAGCCCTCTGCGGCATCACCGCAACACCCCCTTCACGCGAGATACACAAGAGTTCGTTGGGGGCTGAATTTTCGGTCGAATGGAGCCATTTTCCGACCACTGTCGAGTGTGTGCAACAACTTAAAAGTGAGGGATATACCATTGTTGCCATCGAACAGATTGCAGAGTCGGTGATGTTGGACCGATTCGAGCCTGTTGCGGGCGAAAAGTATGCCCTTGTTTTCGGCAACGAGGTGGAGGGTGTAGCGCAGGAGGTTGTCGATGTCTGCGACTCGGCAATCGAGATACCACAACTCGGCACAAAACACTCGCTCAATGTCTCTGTTTCTGGCGGTGTGGTGCTGTGGAAATTCTTTGAAAATTTCCATAATTAAGAGTTGAGAATTAAGAATTGAGAATTGGGAGCGATGAAAAAATGTATCATCGCTCTTCTCTTTTTATCAGCAAAATGCTCTATTGAAAACTTACCAAAGCGCTTGCAAAACAGCTCGCAAAACTAATCAAACATATTGCACACATAGCGATAAATTTATAGTGTAAATCAAACAACTAAATTACAAAAAAAGAGCATAAAAAGAGTGTGGACTAAATTCGTCTATTGGAAATTGAGGTCTTCGACTACCTGTGCACCCAAATATACGGAATAAAGCCCACACCAAGTTACGATGTGAGCGTCAAACTTTATTCCATGGGTGCAAATTTGAAAGTGTCGAAGTTTCAATTTCCCAAAATAAAAATTAACGCTTTCTATCTCTATATCTTCCTATTGTCTGTTATCTAACCATAGGCAAAAATCTGTTTTTCGTTTAACTAATCGCAAAGTTAAAAACTTATTTTTGTTTTCACAAAGAATGGGATGCACAATTTTAATAAATCGTCATTGTGAAGGAGTACAACGATTGTGGCACCGCCACTATATTAAGGGGTAAAAGGAAAGCCCTCCCGAAAATGGGAAGGCTTTGCATATACGATAAGTCTCGGTAACCCGATTACTTCTTCATATACCCCTTAATATATTGTACTCTAAGGTATAACTAAAAGTCGTAGACTACGAAGTTAAAATATCCTCTTATATATGTAGGTCAGATAACCATCGCTATCTGTTTTCCATTCGTCTGATTTGAATGCTGCA
>SUZP01000032.1 GCA_015059865.1 Rikenellaceae bacterium
ACATTGTTTCCCACGAGGGCCACTTTTCCTGTAATTTCGCAAACTTTCATTGTTACTAAATTTTTTAATTAATCCCATTTGGGGTTGCAAATATACGAATTAAATTTTGGATATGCAATTGTGCAGTGAAAATTTTAGAAATTTTGCAAAATTCGGCGGCAGGAGTTGCTGCCGGAATATAATCATTGCTACGATTATATGTGATAAGCTGTCATAAACTTTTGAAAAAGTTTGATTTTTCTTGCGATTTACAATAATTTTGTACGACAATTCGTTTTCAAGACGAAATTAAAACACAAATTATGAGAAAAAACACTTTTGTATTAGTAGCAGTATGTTTCGCATCTGCACTTCTTGGTGCGGGCGTAGCATCTTATGCGGTTGTTCGCAATACACCCTCTGCAACAACCATAGAGTATGTAAATCGTGACGGTGACACTGTGCCCGTAGCTCGAACTCAATTTGCAAGTTTGGAGCAGGCGGCAAACTACCCCGACCTAACCTTTGCAGCCGAGAATGCAGTCAAGGCGGTGGTGAATATCGAGGCGATAACCGAGGTAGAGGTGCGCCAGCAGGGGATGATGCCCTACAATCCATTCTTCGAATTTTTCGGCTTTCCACAACCACAGCAGGGCAATGGCCAGCCACAAAAGCGCGAGCAGAAGTCGGGCGGTTCGGGTGTAATTATCTCGACCGATGGCTATATCGTAACCAACAATCATGTTGTTGATGGGGCGACAAAGTTGCGCGTTAAACTCAATGATGGTCGCGTCTTCGATGCGAAAATTATCGGCAAGGACCCCACCACCGATGTCGCTCTTATCAAGGTTGAGGCGGAGAATTTGCCAATCTTGAAGTTCGGTTCGTCGGATGCGTTGCGACTTGGCGAGTGGGTGTTGGCTATCGGCTCTCCATTCGACCTGCAATCCACAATTACAGCCGGTATCGTGAGTGCCAAGGCTCGCCAACTCGATGTTATCCCTAACGAGTTCCGTATCGAGTCGTTTATCCAGACCGATGCTGCGGTAAATCCGGGCAATTCGGGTGGCGCATTGGTAAATACACGCGGTGAGTTGGTAGGTATCAACACCGTTATCAAATCCTCGACAGGAAGCTATATCGGCTACTCGTTTGCAGTGCCTGAAAGCATTGTGCGCAAGGTGGTTAATGATTTGCGCGAGTATGGTATTGTGCAGCGAGCATTGCTCGGTATTTCGTACCGTTACATCGACCAAGACTTTATCGACCAGCTCGGCAAAGATACAGGCATCAAGGAGGTTGGTGGCGTATATGTCGCAGGCGTTTCGGAGGGAGGTTCAGCTTCGGAGGCAGGACTCCGTAAGGGTGATGTCATCACCGAGATTGACGGCGTAAAGATTACAGCACCTACAACCCTCACCGAGCAGATTGGCAAGCATCGCCCGAACGACAAAGTGTCGTTGGTTGTAAAAAGAGGCGATAAAGTGAAACATTTTGAGGTTGTTCTTCGTAATAAAGCAGGTAAGGCTGAATTGCTCTCCAAAAACGATGTCGATGTCGTGGAGGTTTTGGGTGGTCGCTTTGCCGATATTGATGGCCGTACAGCCAAGAAGCTCGATATCAAGGGTGGCGTGCAGGTGCAGTCGATAAAGAGTGGCGGTCTGCTTGCGAAGGCCCGTGTGCGTGAGGGGTTTGTGATTACTCACATCAACGACAAGGCGGTGCGCTCGGTGGCTGACCTCGGTCGTCTAACGGACAAGATTCAGTCGATTGATGGAGTCTATCCTGACGGTCGTGCCGCAAGTTATGTTATCGTGCAATAGCCCGATAACAAATTGAGAATTGAAAATTGAGAATTGAGAATTAGAGGTATTTTATATTTTAATATAGAATCAACAAACAATTCAAAAAAAAACGACTTGTCGTTTTTACCATAAATTGTCAATTGTCAATTATCTATTGTCAATTAAAATGTAACGAAGAAACAATTTATATAGATTTATGCGTCAATTAAAGATTACGAAATCCATCACCAATCGCGAGAGTGCATCTCTCGACAAGTACTTGCAGGAGATTGGTAAAGAGGAACTTATCACCGTAGAGGAGGAGGTAGAACTCGCCCAACGCATCCGCAAGGGCGACCAAGAGGCATTGGAGAAACTAACTAAGGCAAACCTTCGCTTCGTGGTGTCGGTGGCAAAGCAGTATCAAAATCAGGGTTTGAGTCTTCCCGACCTCATCAATGAGGGTAACCTCGGCTTGATTAAGGCTGCGGAGAAGTTCGATGAGACTCGTGGTTTTAAATTCATCTCCTACGCTGTATGGTGGATTCGTCAGTCGATTTTGCAGGCTCTTGCCGAGCAGTCGCGTATTGTGCGACTTCCACTCAATCAGGTGGGTTCGCTCAACAAGATTAACAAGGCTTTTGCCCGCTTCGAGCAGGAGCACGAGCGCACGCCATCGCCTGAGGAGTTGGCTGCCGAGTTGGAGTTACCACGCGAAAAGGTAACAGATACTCTGCGCGTTGCAGGTCGTCACATCTCGGTAGATGCACCGTTTGCTGATGGTGAAGACAACTCGTTGCTCGATGTCTTGGTAAACCCCGACTCGCCAAACGCAGACCGTGGTCTTATCAACGAGTCGTTAGCAAAGGAGGTCGATAGAGCTTTGGAGACGCTCTCGGAGCGCGAGCGAGATATCATCCGCTACTTCTTCGGCATCGGTTGTTCGGAGATGACCTTGGAGGAGATTGGCGAGAAGTTCGACCTTACTCGTGAGCGTGTTCGTCAGATTAAGGAGAAGGCTATTCGTCGTCTGCGCCACGATTCGCGAAGCAAGCTCTTGAAATCGTATCTCGGATAGGAGGTCGTTTCACACCACATATTACACTCTAAGGGGTTGTCCAACACATTGTTGAGCAACCCCTTTTTGTATAATTTGTGTAACAAGCAAACTCTACTTCGTAGGATAGGCAGCAATAAACAAATCTCGCTCACGAATTTGAGCGTTAATCTTGTGAAGATTTGCCAACGAAATGTGGCCTACAACATATTGGTAGTCGTCGCTGATATACTGCTCCTCGATGCTGTCGAACTCGAACAACGCTCTATCCTCGGCGTGTGCGTAACGCAGATACACGCGCACCAAAACATCGTCGGTATACTCCACAGGAGCGTGGTCGAACATACGCTTATACTCGTAGCGGTAGTTGTAGAAGCAGGCCATAATATCGCTCAACACAGCCGAACCTGTCGGGTGACCACCCGCACCACGACCGAACATAAACTGCTTGTCGTAGAACTTACCCTTGATAACCACGCCGTTGAACTCATCCTCAACCGAGTAGATATACTTCTCGCGAGATATAAGTTGAGGCATCACACTCATAATGATTTTGCCATTCTCCAACTTCTCTACATGGGCAACCAACTTGTAGCGGCGCTCCTTCTCGTTTGCGAAGCGGATATCGTTGTCGTTCATCGAGGAGATACCGTATGTAAAAATCTTTTCGGGCGACACATAGCAACCGAAGGCGTGAACTGTGATAATAATCAACTTGAACAGCGAATCCCAACCACCGATATCGAGTGTCGGGTCACTCTCGGCAAAGCCCAACTCCTGCGCACGACGCAGAGCCACGCCATAGGAGTAGTTCTCGTTAAAAATCTTCGACAGAATAAAGTTTGACGAGCCATTCAAGATACCCTTAACCGACACGAGGAGGTCATTATCGTAGTACTCTTCGAGGTTGCGGATTACGGGGATACTTCCGCAAGCCGACGCATCATAGAGGAGTGCAACATTGTGCTTCTGCTGCAACTCGATAAGTTCAGGCAAGTGGTGTGCCAACATCTTCTTATTGCCCGAAACAGCCGAAATACCGCTTGTAAGGGCACGCTTAACGATATGGTATGCAGCCTCGGCATCGTCAATCAACTCCACGATAAGGTTTATCTCCTTGTCGGCAAAGATCTCCTCGGCATCGTTGGTAAAGAAGTCGGCATCAACGCCTCGCTCCTTCGTAATATCGCGCACGCATACGCGCTTAATAATCGCCTCCTTCGAGGAGATGGTGTTCAGCACATCGTAGAGACCTCGCCCCACATTACCGAAGCCGAACATTCCAATTGTAAGTTGTTTATTTCCCATATATCTATTCGTTTATAAATTCCAAAATAAGTTTATTGAGCGACTCCGCCTCCACAAGGAAGCCATCGTGTCCGAACGAGGAGTCGATAAGGTGGTAGTAGGAGCCTTTGATATTGTCGGCAAGGTATCGATTTTCGACCTCCGTAAAGAGGATATCGCTCGTTATGCCCACCACAAAAGTACGGCTCTTGATAGTTGCCAACGCTGCCTCTACGCCACCACGACCACGACCAATATCGTGTGAATCGACCGCCTGCGATACGCGATAGTAGGAGTAGGCATTAAATCTGCGGCGCAACTTCTCGCCCTGATAACGCTGGTATGAATGGACTCTGCGCTTGAATAGATCGCCCTTCAACTCCTCGTTATCCTGCTGTGTGAGGCAGTAGGCAGGACCTCCGCGATAGCTCAACAGAGCCACGCTTCGTGCCGCAGCCATACCCTGCTCGCCTGCATCATCTCGGCGCTCGCCAAAGGTTGGGTCGTTCTCCAAAATCCAGCGTTGCGACTCGTTGAATGCCGAAATCCAAGGGGTTGTAGTTGCTCCGGTGGCGATAAGTACCAAGTTCTCTGCCAAGTCGGGATTCATCAACGACCACTCCAAACACTGGAAACCACCAATCGAACTGCCGATAAGCAGCTTCACACGCTTGATGCCGAGATGGTCGGCCAATCGTTGATGACACACCGCCATATCGCGCACCGTAAAGAGAGGGAACTCTCCATACCACTTCTCACCCGTAGCAGGGTTTACCGAGAGTGGTCCAGTAGTGCCGTAGTGCGAGCCAAGAAAGTTGGCACAGATGATAAAGTAGCGCGACGAGTCGAGCAACTTACCCTCTCCAATCATCTCGGGCCACCACGACTCCACATCTGACGATGCGGTCAGTGCGTGACAAACCCAAATGATGTTCGAGTCATCGGCATTACGCTCGCCGTAGGTGTCGTATGCGATTGTCAGCTCGTTCAACACCTCTCCTCCCTCCAAATGCAATGGGGTTGTATCGTGAAAATATTTAGCCACTAATTCTCAATTCTTAATTCTCAATTAGATTTGAGCAAACGCTTGCTCAAAGTCCTCGATAATATCCTCTACTGCCTCCAAGCCTGCCGATATGCGCAACAAGGTCGGAGCGATACCCGCCTTGACCTTCGCCTCGTCGCTCAACTGCTTGTGGGTGGTCGATGCTGGGTGGGTAACAACGGTTATTGAGTCGCCAATCATAGTCATATTGGCAACCAACTTCAACCCCTCGACAAAGCGAACAGTACTCTCCAAAGTACCCTTCAACTCCACCGAGATAACGCACGCAGCACCCTTGCGGAAATACTTTTGTGCCAACGCATAACTTGCATCCTCCTCAAAGCCGACATAACTTACCGACTTAACATTCTCGTTCGCGCGGAAGAACTCTGCCAACTTTGCCGTTGCCTCTGCCTCGTGGCGAACACGCAACGAGAGTGTCTCCAAACCGAGCATCATCAGGTAGGTGTCGAATGGCGAAGGGCAACAACCAAAGTCGCGCAAGCCATCAACACGGCACTTTACGATAAACGCCTGATTGCGGAAGGTTTCCCACAAGTTCAAGCCGTGATAACCCTCCGATGGTCCATCAATTTCGGGGTAGCGACCATTGCCCCAGTCGAAAGTACCGCCATCGACGATAATACCGCCCATAGCCGTACCGTGTCCGTTAATCCACTTTGTAGCCGAGTCGCAGATAATATCTGCGCCCCACTCGAATGGATTGCAGAGGTATCCGCAAGCACCAAAGGTGTTGTCCACAACCAAAGGCATTTGGTGCGAGTGGGCGACCTTTGCCAACGCCTCGATATCGGCTACGATGCAGCCCGGATTGGACATCGACTCCACAAATACGAAGCGGGTTTTCTCGTCAATCAACTCCTCGATACTCTCAGGCTTTGCGTTCTTTGCAAAGCGCACTTCCACGCCGAGGTTGCGCAACGAAATGGTGAATTGGTTGTGCGTTCCGCCATAGACATAGGGCGAGGTTACGATATTGTCGCCTGCCTTGGCGAGAGCCGTAACGGTGAGCAGAATTGCCGACATACCCGACGAGGTGGCCAACGCTCCCACACCGCCATAGAGTGCCGCCACGCGATTTTCGTAGTTTGCAGTCGTTGGGTTGTGGATACGAGTATATATATTTCCCGGCTCGCTCAATTCGAAGAGATTAGCCGCATATTCGCAGTTTTTGAAGTGATAAGCAGCGGTGGGATATATCGCCAAACCGCGCGACAGAGTGTGGTCGGGAGCATACCCGCCATGTATCTGCAATGTCTCAAAACGAAGTTTTTTACCTTCCATCGTATGAAAAGTTTTTATAAATTTATAACTATTTTCTTTTGTTGAGGGGATTGTAGTGTTCGAGTGTCGGGCGGTGCGTAACTGCCACAGTGAAAGATAGTGCCTATCGGCACATTCGCATCATCATACCAGCCATTATGTTCTGTATGCTATACATCTCTCGAACTCTTTTACGAGCGCAAATATAGTAATTTTTCTTAAAATAAAGAAATCGTCGCCAAAAAAGAGAGAAGAAAAAGCCCCCGACCTAAATCAGGGGCTAAACACTCTTGGGACACAATGCCTATATTTGTAAATTTACAATAGGTATTTTTAGAATATATAGTTCAAACCGATATTTACGCCCGGCTTGTAGGAGTTCTTCATCTTTAACTCCGAAACCGGAACATTCAGGTTGGTGTTGGTGTAAACCTTGGTGTTAAGTGGCACGGCAACCTCAGCCGAGAGGATAAAGTTGCGGTTCATCGCTAACTTCAAGCCCACACCTGCGCTCATGTGCAACTTGCGCTTCTCGCCTGTGTAGATGAGGTTCATCTCTGCATCGGAGAGAGTTGTATCGCCTGCATCGTGCGCTGTGCGCAAAGCCTTCATCTCGTCAAGACGATACTGCTGTACACAAGCACCCATATCGAAGAATGGATTTGTTGCGAGGTAGAAGTTCTGCTTTATGAAGCGGAACGACACAATCTTAAATCGCATCTCGAAGTTAGCCCACGCATAGCCATCGCCAATCACACTGTTATATGGCACGCCACGCACGGTGTTGATACTTCCCAAACCATCAGAGATAATCTGACGGAGGTAGAGGGTGTTGATATTCTGCAAGGTGTAGTATGGTGCATTTCCTGCCAACTTACCCTGATAAGCCAAATGGTAGGCAAAGGTGATTTTATCCTGCCAAACAGGTACATAGTGGCGGAAGTGGGCAGCCAACTTCAAGTAGTGGTAGCCATCTTTGCCACGACCATTGAGGATATCGGGCGAGCCATAGGCATAGACCTCTGCCCAGATACCACGCGAAGGGTCCGCCTCGTGTTCGCGACTATCGTAGACCAAACCGGCTTTCAATTCGAGGTGATGACCGCCAGTTGCCTCATTCTGACGAATAAGACCTACACCCTGATACAACTGCCACAGTGAGGCGTAGTCAATACCTTGATTTTGCAGGTACTCGTTAGCAACAATATCGTAAGCAGGCTTGCCCTTCTTCTTCACAGATACATTTTCGATATCGTACCACCAATACGAGATACCAGCAGCCCAACGGAATTTTGGGAGAATGTCGCCCTGAAAGTCCGCCATTATACGCATAGAATTACGGCGTACATTGTACATCGCCACACGATTCATCTGTTTCTTACCACTTGCAAGGTCGGTAAAGTATGGCGCAGCTGCACCATTGAAGCCCATAAACGGATACATCTGCGCAAGGATATAGGTTGCCGCAAATGTAAGTCGCACCTTCGGAATGAGATACTTCGAGTCGTAGAAGAAGTGAAGCTTTACTTGGTCTTTGGTAGTCCACGACAAATCGACATTGAACTTATGCTTGTATGCCGGATAGGTCGAGCCATCGCCATAGTCGAAAATCTCGCACAACGCTCCAATCTGGAAGCCCGTGTCGCTATTGTAACCAATCGATGGGAACGGAGCAAAGTTCCAACCCTTCTTTACGGTCTGTTTCTTGCCATCGGCAGTGGTAACCTCCGACTTCTTTTCTGCCTTATCTTTTTTAGGCTCGGCAGAGGCGGTGAACGAAACAAACATTATGGCAACGAGTGCCAAAGCGAAAAATCTTTTCATAGTTAAAATTAAATAAGTTTAAGTAGTTGCGCCATCAGTATACCGAGGTAATTTCCGACAGCGTATCCAATCAATCCTGCGCTGATACCCGTAACGAGTGCGGCACGGTTTCTCATCGCATTTGCAATCATCGGCACGAATGGTGGCGAGTTGATAAATGCCACCGAGGAGATGACCATCGAATCGGCATCTACACGGAACAAGCGGCAGATGATGGCGTGAATAAACAACGATACGAAGATTGCAAAGGTGAGGAATGCAATCATACTAAGATTCTCCATAATCTTCAAGTTCGAGAGGTCGGCCATCGAGGCAATCGCCAACGAGAAGATATATATAAGGTACATTCCGAGGTCGTAGCTCTTGTCGAGTTTCTTGACAGGCTTCCAGAACGATAGTGCAATACCGAATGTGGTGAGCATCAGAATAAACGGAGCCATAAACCAACCGCCCTTCTTCTCATTCATAAAGTTTGCCAAATCGGCATCGAAAATCCAACCGATAAGGTATGCCATACCGACTGCGACAACCACAACCACCAGTGTCAATCCCAACACCTTGCCCATCTGCGCAAAGCCCGCCTTTGACCATAAACCTTTGTAAGGATTTGCCTTTACGGCAGCCATCTCCTGCTTGATAGCCTCGGCATCTTCCGCCGAAATGGTGCGCTTCACCTTCTCGCCATAGAGCCAACGGAACAGACGAATACCCCCTCCCAAGAGGAATACGAAGTAGAAGAAGCAGATAATGATGTCGTAGGTCGTCAATAGTATGTAGGTGCTGTCGCTAATGCGCAAGCCCTCCTTGATTGCCGCAGCATTGAGCGTTCCACCCGTACATTTTCCTGCCAACATACCGCCAATCTCCTCGCCTTGCGTAATGCCCTGACCGAAGAGCAGATATCCGCCGACAACCGCTATGCAGACCGAAATAACACCACTCGTTACAACTCGAAGTTGTAGCGACACCTCGCTGGTCTTGAATGTGCAGCCGAAGAGCATCATCGGAATTGCCAGCGGAATCATAATTGTCGGGATAATACCTTGCAATTTTGCAATCTCTGCCGGCATCGGGATATTTGCGATAACGAGTCCGATAGCGTAGAGAATCATTACAGGGCCGATTTTATCCAACCAAGAGTATTTTCGGCACAACCATAGTACACCTGCTGGCACGATGCAAAACATTATGGTCAGCCACAGATAGTTAAATATTGCCATAAACAACTTATCTTAGGACCTGCATCCCTATTTAGTAACACAAATATAGTGAAAAGTTCCTTTATGGCAAAAAACAGACATAATATGCGTGAAAAATAGGTATTTATACCTACCAAAAGATATTTGGAGAAGGGAGTAGAATTGATAAGATTGATAATAATTGCATATTATTTATGCAATCTTGAAAAAAAATAATACATTTGCACTTATAGAACAGAGAGATAACTCTTTGCTCTGACACAAAGCCAAACTACAAAATATAACCAAAAAATGAAATTTTTATCTAAATTTTGCATTACACTAACCCTTATTGTAGCACTATCTTCGTGTACAATCGACAAAAGCGACGATATTGTTATACCTATTGGTGGTTGTTCAAAATTTACACTCTCGTTGGATGACTTGCGAACCCATATTGGAGAGAAGAGCGACGAAAATTCATATCCGCTATTTTGGAGCGAGCACGACCAGATTTCTATCAACGGCGTAGCCTCAACTGCGCTCACGGCAGAGGAGGCTGGTAGCGCAAATGCCATATTCGACTTTGGGGAGATATCGCTTATTGCTCCGTATTGTGTCGCTTATCCCGCTGCTGCAAAGGGGCAAGTCTTGTTTGCTGAGAGTCAGAATTACACATCTAACACCTCCTTCGAACGAGGTACAGCGGTGATGTATGGCTATGGCGAAAGGACATCGAACATACGACTAAAACACCTCACAGGCATCTTGAAAATAGGCATTGTGGGAGGTGCCACACTCAAAACAGCCAAGATTTCGACTATCGACCGCGCCCCTATTGCCGGAGCATTCGACATCGACTTTCAGACAGGCAAACTCACTCCGAGTGCAAGTGCCGCAAAGGTCATCAACTACTCTTTCGGCGACGGTGTAACGCTGAGCGAAACGGCTCCAACATATATCCATATTGCTGTACCTGAGGGCATCTATGACGAGTTATACATAACGCTATTCGATGTTTCGGGCGGTGTGATGTATGCAACGGTCAAGGCCAACGAGAACAAACCTCTCTCGGCTGGCAAGATACGCGAGTTCGTAAAAAATGGAGAGGAGAACTATCTCACATACCGAGAGGATACGGAGAGTTTTGTAATTAGCGACTTTGCCTCTTTGATTGAATTTAGAGAGCAGGTCAATTTGAAGACCTTGACAAAAGATGCCATTTTGACAAATGATATAGTAATCCCGACCGACGAAGCCACTTTGGGCTCCATCAGTGGTGCCGACTACAAGGGCACACTAAACGGCAATGGCTATGCCATCAAAGGATTAGAGCACCCTCTATTCCATACTATGGGTGGAACAATCAAGGGCCTGCACCTCGAAGATGTAAATATTGTAGATAGAAATAACTTCGCACGAACACTCGGTGCGTTGGTAAATATCTATTCGGGCACAAGCATATCGCACTGCTCGGTAAGTGGAACGATGCGACTCTCGCGCAACCTAAGTTCAGAAAACTACATAGGCGGACTCATTGGACAGGTTACAGCTACAAGCAACTGCGAGATAAGAGATTGCGTGAGCCGTTGCGAGATGACCTTCGACTTGAACGACACGAGCAAACGCAAAACCACTTGTATAGGAGGTATTGTAGCCGAGACAAGCAGCGAGACAGCAGGCGTGACGATTGCGCTCAAAAACAATACAAATAGCTCGACCATAGATGTTGAAGGCGGCATAGGTAAGGCCGAATTGTATATTGGAGGCGTTATTGCAAAGATTGGATTGTGTCCGGAAACAGAGATGGTACAGTGTCATAACAAGGGGGATATATCGGTAGATTTAAGCATTATACAAGGTATTCGTATGGGCGGCCTTGTGGGTAGATACCACCGTAGTTCGTCTGAATCGGGCAACAAATTAAGCGTAGAAAATTGTTCAAACTCCGGAAATCTTCACTACTCTGTCAAAGAGGAGGTGAAGGTGTATAATTCTAACTCCACATACTACTATATGATAGGCGGTTGTTTCGGACAGATGGAGGATAGTTCCATGGGGGCGATGGTTGCATCAAATTGCGATAACAGTGGCAATATCGAGGTGGATATAACACCAACCAATAGTCGCATATTGTCGATGGTGGATGTAGGTGGCATCATCGGCAACACTCGCGGACAAGCCGATGTACGCGATTGCGATAATAGGGGCAAATATATGACGCTTACGATGAACAAACCAAGCAAAAACTTCTCAATAGGTGGATTGTTTGGCCGCATCATCGCCTATGCAGACACATCGAAACCTATATCGCTATCGAATTGCGCAAACTACTCGAAAATCATATCGAACATCACCGAAGATTTATCAGTTCAGAGCTATATTGGAGGTGCAATAGGATACATATATGGCTATACTGACAAATCCTACACCATTGAATTGGATAATATCGACAACTACGGCAGCGTTGTGTCGATGGCACAAAACTACTCAGGCAGTCTCTCCACAACATCAACCTGTGTGGCAGGTGTCGTAGGCGCAATGAGTGGCGGAACATCTTGCGAAGAGAGCAACAACAAAGCCTCCTCCTCGCAGTGTTCCATTGTAAATTGCGACAATATCGGCGATACAAGTGGCATAAATATTATGCAGGTCTCTGGAAAAAAGAGCCGTAATCTCTATGCCGGAGGTGTTGTAGGCTATGCAAATGCGCCATTAGCAATGGATAACTGCTCTAATAGTATGCCATATCTCTACGATGCAGAGGTGTCGGATAATGGATGCTACTATGGCGGTATAATTGCGGGACTTACCCATTGTAGCGCAGGTCTAACCACCACTATAACGAGTTGCAGAAATAGCGGAGAGATAGCCATCAAGGCGAAAAAATCGATATACGAGCTCGCCGTATCGGGATTTGTGGGTTACTTGGAGAGCTCCAATGCCATAACCATCACAGCACAAGATGTTACCAATAGTGGAACTATCACCTCAGGAGGTGAGGATGTTAATTTCAGTTGTGACATTCTCTACATTGCTGGTATTATTGGAAAGATGGACTCCAACACCGCCACATCATACAACTTTAAGAATATCGTAAACTTGGGAGATATAAATGTTATAAATACCATTATAAACAGTGATATAGAGACAGATATGGGCGGACTATCGGGAGACATTAGCCGTTCAAGCGAATTACTTTGTCCAAACGAGGAGTCCTATATTGGTGGCATTGTGGGTAATTTGACAAAATCGTTGTCGGGTGTAAAATCGCTCTGTAATATCAAGGCTTATATGCTCGATAGAGGTGTGGGTGCCAAGTCAAAAGGATATAAAAATATAGGGGCCCTTACGGGAGAAGTTCGTGCAGACGGAGTCAAATTGTCAAATTGTTATGTCGGCGGAACAATATGCACCTCTGCGCAACGCGATGCTCAGGGTAATATTCAAGAGGATATCACCACTCTCGATGCCGACAACTACTACAACTACATCTACGGCAAGCCTATTACGGCTGCAACTGCTCAGTCAGACCACTGCGTATTTGTAACGGAGTAGCAACTATCAATCTACAACAACTAAGCAGGAACAAGTCGGCAAAGCCGCAACAAGCCTCATCAAGTGCAAAAGAGGATGGATGTGTCTAACAAGTTTTTAGGCACATCCATCATCTTTTTTATTGTAGTCTATTGGTGCTGTGGTCGCAACAGGTCTTGCACAACCTTAACAGGCGAGAAGGTCGAGATTGGCACATCTACGAAGATAGTGTTCCACTTCGCCATTGCGCCATTCCACAAGCCCGGCAACTCCTGCGCACGCAACTCGCGGCCACCACTCGACTTCGACGATATAAAGCCCGTCTTAGGGTCTGTGTAGCCCATCAAATCGAACTTCGAGCCATCAATTCGTCGTACGCCACAGACCAAATCCACCGGATTGAAGTGGGTAGCAGCCTTCATTAACGGCATATCCTCTGCGGAAATCTGGCTCGACTCGGCAATCTGCAACGATTGTGTGCCGTCATCATTCTTAACCCAGAATGGACCTCCACCCGGCTCGCCCTCGTTACGCACCATACCGCAGATGCGGATAGGGCGGTCGAGCAACGACTCCAAGAGTGCCGCATCGTACTCGGCAGGGAGCTTGGTACAGAGCTTCTTCTCCACAAACTCAGCAACCTCGGCAAGGTTGGCTGTACCCTCGCGCAGAGCCTTCAAGTGAGCAAAGGCGAGTAGCTGTGTAGCGACCAACACGCCAGCCAGCGCCTTCTTGTAGCGGATGGTGTCGCCACGCAAAGCATCGGTCGTGACATTGTCGATATTCTTCACGAAGATAACATCCGCTTCGATATCGTTCAAATTCGAGAGCAGGGCACCATGTCCCGCAGGGCGGAACAGCAACTTACCCTCATCGGTAAGGAACGGAGTATTGTCGGGATTTACTGCAATAGTATCGGTCGAAGGCTTCTGCTCCGAGAAGGAGATGTCGTAGCGGATGCCGAACTTCGCCTCGTACTTTGCTACGCGCTCGTCAAGCAGAGCCTTGAATGCAGCCTTATGCTCAGGCGATACGGTGAAGTGCAGGCGCGAAACACCCTTCGATGCGCCATACTGCGCACCCTCCATCAAGTGCTCCTCAATCGCCTTGCGTGCGCCATCAGGATAGTTGTGGAAGGTTACTAAGCCCTTTGGCTTTGCGCCGTAGTTCAGTCCCGCCTTGATAATTGCCGACACAACAGCCTTATCATCGCTGAAATCTACGCCCGTAGCCTTCAACTCCTCGTAGAAGGCGAACTTTTCGATATTTTGCAAGAGTGTGTCGATGCCCTTGCCGCGCTTGTCGTCATTCACAAACTCGAACAACTCTTTAAACATTCGCGTTGCTGCACCTGATGCTGGTACAAATTTCACCACTTCGAGCTTATCGGCAATAGCGTCGTAGTACTTAATGGCACTGTCGCACTCCTCCTCCGAGAGTATTGTTATGCCATCCTCGGGCGATGCAGCCTTTACCACTTCGAGCGATGGGAAGCCTTGACGGAATGCCTCAATCTGCTTTTCGACCTGCTCCACGGTTAAACCGTGAGCTTCAATCTCTTGAATCTGTTTTTCGTTGAACATATTGTGTGTAGTTTTAAGGATTTTACGGTTCATCATACCAAAGGTAACAAATTTAATCCGACATTACAAGAAAAAACGAGAGATTTTCATTTATCTCTCGTTTTTAGTCTAATTATGGTATTGCTTTACGACATAGCTATAAGAGCCAAGATTTGGGCAGTAAATATACGCAAGAACATCGTCAGCGGATAGACCGTAGCGTAGGCTACGGCTGCGCGGTCGTTGGTAGCCACAGTATTGGCGTATGCAAGTGCCGGAGGGTCGGTCATCGCACCCGACATCAATCCCATCAACGAGAAGTAGTCCATCTTCATCGCCTTACGAGCAATAGTACCAACGATAAGGAGTGGCAATACAGTGATGGCAAAGCCGAACAATATCCACCAATAACCGCCATTTACAATCGCCTCGACAAATCCCTCACCTGCACCAAGACCTACCGCTGCAAGGAATAGCGAGATACCAATCTCGCGTATCATCATATTTGCCGAGTTGGTGGTGAAGGTTACGAGTTTGTACTTTGGGCCCCACTTCGCAATTAAAATAGCAACAATAAGAGGTCCTCCTGCCAAGCCGAGCTTTACAGCCTGTGGCACTCCCGGAATGGCGATAGGAATAGAGCCGAGCAATACACCGAGGAACATACCTATAAATATAGGTGTGAGGTTTGGTCTATCGAGACGCTTTACCGAGTTGCCCAAGATAGTTGATACTTGGTCGAGGTCGCCAGCTCGACCAACAACCACCACAACATCGCCCATCTGCAAACGCAACTCGTAGGTTGCAACCAGTTCGATACCTGCACGCACAACGCGTGTGATGGTAACATGGTAGTTTTCGCGAATATGAAGGTCGCCGATATGCTTGCCATTGAGTTCAGGCTTAGTAACCACGATGCGTCGTTTTTCGAGATGCGAGGAGGCTTTACCCCACTCCGAGTCGTTCACCTTAACAACATCGCCAATCAGCGACTGTACCAAATCGACATCCTGACTACTTACCACAATACGCAAAATATCGTTCTCCTGCAATGTCGTTTCGCCCGAAGCGATACGCTGTTGATTTTCGTGGTCGAAGATACGAGCCACGACAAAGTGGCTGCGAGTGATGCGGCTAATCTCCTCGATGGTCTTGCCGAAGATGGCGTGGTTTGTTACGCGAACATCTATACGCACTGTGCGTGGTGCATCCGAGCGAGTAGCTTTTGCCGCCTCGCGGTCTATCTTGATGCGGAATATCCAACGAATAAGCAACATCGAGAGGATGATACCTACAACACCAAGCGGATATGCTACGGCGTAGGCGGTAGCCATAGTCGAGGCCTGTGCACCATCTACAACGCTCTGTGCAGCACCCAAACCGGGGGTGTTTGTTACAGCTCCCGACAGCACACCAACCATTGTTGCAAGGTCTTCGCCTGTGGCAAGATGTATGCTGTATGCTATAAGGCAACCGAGCGCAATTATCAACACGGCCAACATATTCAACTTGATACCTCCATCACGCAACGACGAGATGAAGCTTGGTCCCACCTGAATACCAATTGAGTAGACAAAGAGTATCAATCCGAACTCCTTGACAAAGTGGCAAATCTGTGGGTCGATAGTTAAGCCAAAGTGCGACAAAACAATACCTACAAACAAAACCCAAGTAACGCCAAGCGATACCGAGCCGAACTTTATTCGGTTCAAAATCAAGCCAATAGCAATTGTCAATGCAATAATAACCACTGCATTAGCAATGCTATTACTCGTGAAAAGTTCAATTAACCAATTCATATTTTTCTGTTTAAAAACCTAACACCGCCTTCGAGTCCTCCTCAAAAGCGGTGCAAAGATACAAATTAAGTTCGATTAGTTGCCCTTTATCCCATATTTTTTAAGTATTTTTGCAATTTTAGGCTGATACACTTTTACGAAACGATTGAAACCGAGGTCGGTAGGATGTGCGTTATCAATTGTGTCATCTGGACCTAACACATCGGGTACTGCTAAGAAATAGACATCCTTATACTGTTTCTCCAATTTTTTCATCATCTTCGTAGCGGTGGTAATAAGGCTCATACGACGAGCATAGTTCTTTATATCGAACTGACTATCTTGTTTAACAGGAGTCTGAATGAAGATAAGTGGCTTGCCCGAATGTGCCTTAACCAACTCTGCGACAAAGTTCTCCAAACGCTCTTCAATCTGCTTCTCCGATGGATTTGAGAAAGCGTCAAATACGAAGGCGTCGGCCTCGCAACTCTTCAAAAATTCAAGAAATTGAGGTTGCATCTTGCACTCGCCACTGAAACCGAAGTTTATGAAGTCGATACCGAGATTACGAGCCATGATAGCCGTATAGGTTAGGCCGGGGCGTGATGCAGAAGCACCATGTGTAATACTCGAACCGTGTACAACAACCTTGTGGCGGAAAGGTTTTGACAACCCATCAATTGTTGCATCATCATCAATGCCAATCTGCAAGCTCTTCAATTCGCACCAACCGGGAAGATATAGCAAACACTCTTTCTCTCCATCTGCGAGGTTTTCAATAAGAGTCTTTGTGCGCTTACTCTTCTCAGGGAGGGTGGACACACGACCTACCGCTGCAAATTTCCATTTCCCATCAACCCTGATGTAGAGGTCTAAACCGTATTGTATAATACCAGTCATATTGTCATACATGCGGCGTGGAATATTTTCCCACGAAGCCGAAATAGTCGAAGAATTGGTTTTGAAGGCCACATACAACCCTGCTGGTTTTTTAGAGTGGCTTATTATAGTCTTGTTGAATCCTTCGTATGGTGTATGGTCGAAACGATAATAGGGACTCTTATCTGTCTTCTTGGTGTAACCGTGAATTCCCAACTCTGTTGCATCAACAAATTTAAGACTTCGTGCCGATACCGAGAATAATGTAGCAGCGATAGCAATAAGTATTAAAAAGTTTTTTTTCATAGTTATTATGTTTTGAATTTGTTGGTGTCTGTTCTCACCTAATACTTTATCACCCCTGAGCCAAGCAACCTATCTCCCTCATACCACGCCGCAAACTGACCACCTGCGATACCTCGCTGTGGTTGTTCGAAGAGGATATATAAAGCCTCCTCGCGTTGTATAAGCGTCGCATCTTCGAGTGGCTGGCGGTAGCGGATGCGCACCTTCAATCGTCGCTCCTCGCCAACTTCGAGCGCCTCGCACGGCTCCACCCAATGTACCTCGTCGCTATTGATGCGTAGAGCCCGACGATAGAGTCCGGGGTGGCTGTCGCCCTCTCCGACATAGATGGTGTTCGTGGCTACATCTGTACCTATTATAAATAAAGACTCCTTTCTGCCACCGATACCCAATCCTTTGCGCTGACCTATGGTGTAGAAGTGCGCTCCATTGTGCTCGCCAATCTTCTTTCCATCACGCACCGTATAGCGATATGGCTCGGCAAGCATCTCCAATGCCGTCTGCTCCTTGCGCTCGGCATATCTGCGCCACGAGGGTAAAATCTCGTGAATATTTCCCTTTTTCGCGGCAAGCTGTTGCTGCAAGAATACGGGTAAATCGACCTTGCCGACGAAGCAGATACCTTGCGAGTCCTTACGCTTGGCAGTCGCCAACTTCTGCTCCTCGGCAATACGGCGCACCTCAGGTTTTAAGAGATGACCTATCGGGAACATTGCGTATTTTAACTGCTCCTGCGAGAGCTGGCAGAGAAAGTAGCTCTGGTCTTTATTCGGGTCGCTACCAGCCAAGAGTGAATAGACCTTCTCGCCATTGACAATGCGCTCCTCCTTGCGGCAGTAGTGCCCCGTAGCCACAGCCTCAGCACCGAGTTTCAGCGCCTCTTGCAGAAAGACATCGAACTTTATCTCGCGATTGCACAACACATCTGGATTTGGTGTGCGCCCCTTCTCGTACTCGGAGAACATATAATCGACAACGCGCTTTTTGTACTCCGCCGACAAATCGACATAGTGAAAAGCTATATCGAGGCGTTTGGCAACCAACTCTGCAAAGACTTGGTCGTCGTGCCACGAACATTCACCCTCCAACTTACCTGTCGTATCGTGCCAGTTACGCATAAACAATCCGATGACTTCGTGCCCCTGCTGTTTCAGCAGATAGGCCGCCACCGAAGAGTCCACACCACCCGAAAGTCCAACTACTACTCTCATAAAACACAATTATATTGCAAACAAGAGGATACTTATCGTACCCTCTCTGGATTTTCGCGCAGGAACTGTTCCCACGACTTTGTGCCCCGTTTTCGCGCCTTCTTATCGCCGCCCAAGCCCTTAACCTTATCGCCTCCAAGCGCCCGATTTATGGGCGAGGAGACCGAATAGTAGTGGCACAATGCCACCGCCATACCATCCGTAGCATCGAGCTTTTTCGGAGCCTCCTCGATGTGCAATGTGCGCATCACCACGCCTGCAATCTGCTCCTTCGATGCCGAGCCTAAACCCACAACCGACTGCTTTATTCGCGATGGGGCATACTCAAATACATCAACCTCTTGGCTCAATGCCGCAGCCATAGCCACGCCCTGTGCGCGACCGAGTTTGAGCATCGACTGCACATTCTGCCCGAAGAATGGCGACTCCAAGGCCACTTCGCGCGGCTTATACTCCGCAACCAATCGACTGACACTCTTGAAGATATATTGCAACTTGGCATACGGGTCAGCAATTTTGTGCAGGTCTATCTCACCCATAACCACAGCTCGCAACGCCCTGCCATCGACCTCCAACACCCCATATCCCGTATAGTTTGTGCCCGGGTCAATGCCCAAAATGCGATATACCTCCTTTGGCTGTGCCATTGTTACTATTTCAGCAACTCTGCCAACTTTTCAAGTACCGCCTCACCGCGCAAGTTCTTTGCGATGATAACGCCATTCGAACAGTCGATAAGGAAGTTTGTAGGGATTGACTCCACGACATATTCTCCTGCCGCAGGGTTGTCAAAACGCTCCAAAGTGCTGACATTTATCCACTTCATCTTCTGCTTCTCGATAGCACCCTGCCAAGCTTCGCGCTTTGCATCGAACGACACGCCATAAATCTCGAAGCCCCTCTTGTGATAGAGTTTGTAGGCCTCCTTCAAGTATGGCATCTCAGCCATACAAGGTCCGCACCACGAAGCCCAGAAGTCGAGCAGTACATAGCGATTTTTCTTATTCTCTACGACCGATTTGAGCGACACCATCTCCCCTTTAAGGTTTGGCTGCTCGATGTTGATATAGTGAGGTACATAGTCGCTACCCTCTGCCTGTGGCTCGGTCTTCATCTTGCGCTCGGCACTATCCTTAATCTTGACAGCCATCTTATTTGCCTGCATCTCAGGTGAGAGTCGCTCCAAGGTTTTAAGTGTCTTGGCTGCCGACTCCGAGTAGGCGAGCTGTCTGAGCATAAAGAGTCCGAAAACATTGTCGAGGTTCTTCTCGAAACCCTCTTGCTGCATTGCGTCGTACTCCGCTTCAATCTTCTCAGCTGCTGCGCTATCATTTGCGTTCACAGCCTCACGGTATCTGTTCGAGAGCTCTCGGCTGCGCGTAATCATACCCTCGTAAGCCTCATTTGCAGGGGTACCGACAACCTTGACAACACCCTTTTCGAAATCGTCTATTATCTGTATCTTGCCGGGCTCCACAAAGAGGTGCGCTATCTGGCGGCCACTTGTATGCACCAACTGCGCAAAGGTAGGCTCCCACTTACTGCTTTTGAGTTTATAAAAGCCATCTTTCACCTCAACCGAGTCTATCACGCTACGAGATGCCCACATATCAACCAAGTAGATATGTCCACCATCAATCTCAGGATTACCAACACGACCCGATATCTCACACTTGTTAGTGTTACAACTTGCTAAGGCAACCACAGCTGCCAATGCCATAAAAAATCTCTTCATAATAGTGTATCTGTTTTCTGAAATATATTACTACTCCTTCTTTGCTAACTCTGCCTCCAACTTCATCACGCGGCGACGCAAGTCGGGCAACTCCTTAAATACCGCAAATGAACGGTGATAGTTGATGCCCGCAAGCGCAGGCGAGCCGAAACGAAACTCTCCATCAGGAATATCTTTGTCGATACCACTCTGCGCGCCAATCTTCACATTGTTGCCAACGGTAATATGGTCGGCAAAACCAACCTGACCACCAATAAAGCAGTTCGCTCCAATCTTTGTGGTACCTGCAACACCCGTCTGCGACGACGATACAGTATTCTCGCCAATCTGGACATTGTGACCAATCTGAATGAGGTTATCCAACTTAACACCCTTGCGGATAATCGTAGAGTCGGTCTTTGCGCGGTCGATGCAGGTATTTGCACCGATCTCGACATTATCCTCGATAATCACATTTCCGAGTTGTGGTATCTTGTCAAAGCCACCCTCAGCATTAGGTGCGAAGCCAAATCCATCGGCACCAATGACTGCGCCGGCGTGGATAATACAGTTTGCTCCAACCACACACCCCTCATAAATCTTGACACCTGCATAGAGCGTAGTCTTGGCTCCAATCTTCACATTATCGCCCACATAGCACTGCGGATATATCTTCGCTCCGTCCCCCACCACAGCACCATCATCTATAACAGCAAAGTCGCCAATGTAGCAATCCTTGCCCACCTTTGCCTTTGGTGATACGGAGGCCATCTTCGAGATACCACTCTTCTGCGGTTTCATGGCGTTGTACATTTCGAGCAAACGAAGCACACAAGCATTCACATTATCGACCTTAATAAGTGTGGCTGCCACCTTCTGCTTAGGCTCAAAATCGCGCTCCACAAGCACAATAGAGCACTTTGTCGTGTAGAGATATTGCTCAAATCGAGGATTTGACAAGTAGGCCAAACCACCCTCTTTACCACCCTCGATAGATGATACCGTGTAAATTGAGGCATCACCATTGCCAACAACCTCACCTGATAGCAGACCAGCTATCATCTCTGCTGAAAATTCCATTATTACTTAATTTTGGGGCTATTAGCTATTAGCCGTTAGCCATTAGCTTTTTATTTTATGTAGTTTTCAATCTTTATATTTCGGGGCAAATAGTCTGTAACATCTCGACCAAAGGCCAACAACTCGCGCACCACGCTTGACGAGATATGTTGATACTCGGCTGGTGTTACGAGCAACACCGTTGTAAGGTCGGGATAGAGCGCACGATTTGTCGCCTCAATAGAACGCTCGAACTCAAAATCGATTGTGTTGCGTACCCCACGCACTAACGCCGTAGCTCCCACCTTACGGGCAAAGTCACCCGTCAAGGTCGAGTAACTCGCTACGCTGACACGGTTATTGCCTAAATATACCTCCTCTATCAATCGGCAACGCTCCTCTACGGAGAGTAGTGAGTGTTTCGACACATTCTCCCCCACCGCCACGACCACCTCGTCAAAGAGCCTCAATGCCTCCTCGACCACAGCCTCGTGTCCGCGAGTAAATGGGTCAAACGACCCTGCAAAAAGAGCTATTCGTGCCATAGTGCAACTCGGTGAATAACAAACATACAATATCCAATTTCGCAAAGTTAAAAAAAATATCGTGATATTACAAATCTAATTTGTAGTAGGGTTTACGGGATATCCATATATTGTATTAATAGACTCTATTATCACCATAAAAAAAGCGCTCCGAAGAGCGCCTTACGACATCTAATGATAGCCAGTAACAAATCTTTTACTTGCCGATGCAGAAATTACTTGCCGATGCAGAATGTTAGACTGCTTGATAATCAGTTAATTACAGATTTCGGGCTGAAATGGGGCGATGAATTTTAACAAACACTAATAAATGATGATAAATAACGATAAAATCAATGTCCA
>SUZP01000033.1 GCA_015059865.1 Rikenellaceae bacterium
CTTGTCGTTCTCGTAACGAATGATGATATTGTGTAGATTGGTAACTTCGTCGTGACTAACCTGCTCGTGATGGATGTACGGGGATTTCTTTCTGAGATTTTCAGTCTCAGAGCCATACGCTGTCACTACAAAAAACAGCGCAAAAACAGCCAATATGATTGTATGTTTTTTCACCAACCTATTACACATCCACTACGGCAAAATACCATCTTGCCAGATACCGCAATATAATTCGTACAAAAGTAGTATTTTTAGCTAAAAAACGCAACATTTACGACAAGAATATAATGAAAAAATATGGGTAAAAGCGATATGTAGCCTATATTTTATCGAAAAACGATAAACGGCACTCCATATATAGGGCTAAAATAGGTGAAAAGAGCATAAATAGATGGGGCAGATGAATTCAAGATAGTAATCGAGTACAACAATGGTTTTTTTTGCGTATATTTGCCGCGATAAAACCCCTAACGAGTATGGAATCACTAAGAAAGTTATTTAAGATAGGAAATGGTCCTTCGAGTAGTCACACCATAGGACCAAAGCGCGCTGCTGAGCAGTTTTTGCAACGCTGTCCTGATGCTGAGGCCTTTCGTGTTACGCTCTACGGCTCTTTGGCCGCCACAGGAAAAGGCCACTTAACCGACAAGGCAATCGAGTCGGTATTGCAACCGGTAGCGCCAACCGAAATAGTGTGGCAGCCCGATGTTGTTCTTCCGTTCCATCCGAACGGAATGCGCTTCGAAGCTTTGCGCAGTGGTCAGGTCTACGACGAGTGGGTAATATATAGTGTTGGTGGTGGAGCCTTGGCAAATGAGTATACCAAGCCCGTCGAGAAGGAGCGCGTATATACGATGAGTACCATCAGCGAGATTAAGGAGTATTGCTACCGCGAAGGCAAGACCTACTGGGAGTATGTCGAGGATTGCGAGGGCAAGGATATTTGGGACTATCTCGATAACATTTGGACAGTAATGTGCAACACCATTGAGCGTGGATTGAACAACGACGGAGTGCTCCCGGGCGGTTTGAAGGTTTCGCGTAAGGCGAGCACCTACTTCGTGAAGTCGCAGAGCTTCACTGGCTCTCTCGCTACACGAGCAAAAATCTACGCCTACGCTCTGGCGGTTGCCGAGGAGAACGCTTCGGGTGGCTTGGTCGTAACAGCTCCTACTTGCGGTTCGAGTGGTGTGTTACCGGCTGTGTTATATCACCTTACTACTTCTCGCGACTTCTCGCGTGTTCGCGTACTGCGCGCCTTGGCAACAGCAGGCCTCTTTGGAAATGTTGTGAAGAACAATTCGAGTATTTCGGGTGCCGAAGTGGGGTGTCAAGGCGAGATTGGCGTGGCGTGTGCTATGGCTGCGGCGGCGGCTTGTCAGCTCTTTGGCGGAACACCTGCACAGATAGAGTATGCCGCAGAGATGGGCTTGGAGCACCACTTGGGATTGACTTGCGACCCTGTGTGCGGATTGGTGCAAGTGCCTTGCATAGAGCGTAATGCCATAGCGGCGGCGCGAGCACTTGATGCTAACACCTACGCAACACTCTCGGATGGTACACACCTCGTATCGTTCGACAAGGTGGTGGATGTGATGCACGAAACGGGACACAACCTCCCTTCGCTCTATCGCGAAACCTCCGAAGGCGGCTTAGCCAAAAAGGTAGAGAGATAGCTTAAACGCGCGTTTTTTCAACTACTCTCTACTCACTACTCACTACTCACTAAGAGAAAAGGAAGAGACACAAAAATTCATAAAACCCTATGAAGAAAAATTTTTCTATCGATTTTCATCCAACACTCTTTGCCACACTGCGCAACTACGACCGTTCGAAGTTTGCGAAGGATGTGATGGCGGGTATTATCGTTGGTATTGTAGCCATTCCTCTCGCCATCGCCTTCGGTATCGCATCGGGCGTAGGTCCTACCGAGGGATTGGTAACGGCCATTATTGCAGGATTTATAATCTCGTTGCTCGGAGGCTCGCGCGTGCAGATTGGAGGTCCTACGGGAGCATTCATCGTCATCATCTATGGCGTAGTGCAGCAGTTTGGCCTCGGAGGATTGGCCATTGCTACCATTATGGCGGGTATAATGCTTGTGCTGATGGGTATCTTCAAGCTCGGTACAATCGTAAAGTTTATGCCTTATCCTATTATCGTAGGCTTTACGGCAGGTATCGCAGTAACCATCTTCTCGACACAGATTAACGACCTGCTCGGCTTGGGCATCGAGGATGTGCCAGCTAATTTTATCGAGAAGTGGAAGTGCTACTTCGAGAATATCGGCAAGATAAATTGGTGGGCTTTGGGCATTGGCTTAGGCTCGATTTTGATTATTGTCGGCACACCTTACATCTCGAAGAAGATGCCGGGCTCGTTGCTTGCTATCGTCGTGATGACAGCCCTCTGCTGGGCATTGGAGCGTTTTGCAGGTATTCACCCCGTAGCCACCATTGGCGATTTGTACGAATTGCCTTCGGGTTTGCCTTCGCTCCGTATGCCTACACTCGAAGGTGAGTCGTGGTGGGAGACCATTCAGGCTCTGTTGCCTACCGCCTTCACTATCGCGATGCTCGGAGCTATCGAGTCGTTGCTCTCGGCGATGGTTGCCGATGGTGTCATCAGCTCGCGCCACAACTCCAACACCGAGCTTTTGGCTCAGGGATTGGCAAATATTGTAGTTCCATTCTTCGGTGGTATTCCTGCTACGGGAGCTATTGCACGAACAATGGCTAATATCAACAACGGCGGTCGTACCCCTGTTGCAGGTATTGTACATACGGTTGTATTGCTGCTCGTGCTGCTCTTCTTGGGCGGCTTGGTAGGGGCTATTCCGATGCCTTGCTTGGCAGGAGTGTTGATTATGGTGTCGTACAATATGAGTGGCTGGCGCACTATTCGCTCGATGTGCAATCAGTCGCGCTCGGATATCGCAATTCTCTTTACTACGATGTTGCTGACCATAATCTTCGACCTCACAATCGCTATCGAGGTAGGCTTGATTTTGGCAGTTGTACTCTTCGTGCGTCGAATAATGGAGACTTCGCAGATATCGGTATTGCGCGATGAGATGGATATGCACAACGACGGCGAGGAGGGCGATGTACATCTCGCCATTCCGCAGGGTGTGGAGGTCTACGAGATTGAGGGACCATTCTTCTTTGGTGTAGCTACGAAGTTCGAGGAGCTGACCTCGATGCGTAATGCAATGCCTATACGCATTGTTCGTATGCGCAAGGTGTCGTTTATCGACTCTACGGGCTTGCATAACCTCGAAATCTTTGTTGAGGCGGCACTCAAAGAGGGGCAGAAGGTTATCTTGTCGGGCGTAAACAAGAAGGTATATAGTGCGATTGAGCGCGCAGGTATTGTCAAGATGCTCGGCAAAGAGAATGTTCTCGACCATATCGACAAGGCGTTGGAACGCGCTAAACAACTTGCTGAGCAGATACAAATAGAGAGATAATATTTGAAAGTTTATAGCAAAGAGCCTGTCTAACTTTTTCATTTGTTAGGCAGGCTCACTCTTTTTTGTCTACTCATTTTATGCGCTAACTTGATAGATTGAAAAATTTGTAGTTACTTTGTCGCATAATTTGCGACAGATGACTTTTTGCGTTCGAAAATATCTGCTTTTTGCACTTTTTGTACCTGTTTCGTGGGTGGTGTATGCCAACAAAAACGAGCAGAAAGTGGACACATTAATAGCTGTTGATAGGGTGCAGATTACAGCCATTAAGCAGGGCTCGGAGTTGCGCCGTGAGGCTGTGGCGGCCTCTGTTTTGGGAGGTCGAACCCTCGAAATGCAGGGCGTGTCGGCGGTCAAAGATGTGATGACCGATGTACCAAACCTCTTTATGCCTGACTACGGCTCGCGCACAACCTCATCAATCTATGTGCGTGGTATGGGAACGCGCATCGACCAACCCGTTGTGGGTATGAATGTCGATAATGTGCCGTTGGCAGATAAAAACCTCTACGACACCGAACTGCCAGATATCGAGCGCATCGAGTTTCTGCGTGGTCCGCAAGCTACGCTCTATGGTCGCAATACGATGGGGGGCGTGATAAATGTCTATACCCTTTCGCCTTTGACCTATCAGGGCGTACGACTACGCGCCGACTATGGTTCGCGCAACTCATTCCGCGTGGCGGCTTCGAGTTATAATCGCTTTAAGGAAAAGTTCGGTTTCTCGGTTTCGGCGCAATATGCTCATTGTGACGGCTATTGGCGTAATTCGTACGACAACTCCTTGTGCGATAAGGAGAATAGCGGAAATTTCCGCACCAAGTTCCAATATCGTGAGGGGGCATTGAGCATTGACAATACTCTCGCTTTTTCGATGGTTGAGCAGGGTGGTTATCCCTACCAATATATAGGCTCCCCAAACCCCGACAAACATCGCGAGGAGTTGGTGGGTAAAATATGTTACAATGAGCCGTGTTCGTATGCCCGATTGGCGGTAAATGACGGATTGAGCATTCGATATGATTTTGGTAAATTTTCGTTGGCGAGCATCACATCGTATCAATATATGAACGATAAGATGCACATAGACAACGACTTCCTGCCCGAATACTACTTTACGCTCGAACAGCGCAAGCAACAACATCACATAGCCGAAGATTTTGTGTTGCGCTCGAAGGAGGAGGGCGTATATCGTTGGTTGGTTGGCGTTAATGGCTTCTTCAAGCGCGAAAAGATGCAGGCGCCTGTAACATTTGGAGCAACGGGTATTAAAAAACTTATTCTCGACAATATAAACGCCAATAGTGGATACGATGGAGAGTATCGTTGGGGCGACACGGAGGGTAATGGTGCCGATATGCTCCTTCTTGATAGCCGCTTTCTCACTCATAATAGCGGAGTGGCGGCATATCATCGCAGCGAAGTGCACCTTGGTCGTTGGCGTATGGCTTTGGGGTTGCGCTTAGACTACGAGTTGGTGCAGATGATTTATAATACCAACACCGATACAGCCTATACGATGTTCTCGAATAGTGGCGAGTCTACCGTGTGCCCAATACATATTGCTAATAGCGAGCTGCTTACGCGTGGATTTTTAGAGTTTCTACCTTCGTTTTCGGTGTCGGTAGATTTAGATGATGTGGGGCGGAATATGTTGTATCTCTCTGCATCAAAGGGTTATAAAGCGGGCGGCTTTAATACGCAAATGTTTTCGGAGGTACTGCAACGCGAGTTACAAAAAAAGATGGGACTACACAGAGAGGTAGATATCGAGGCCTTGTGCGCATATAACCCTGAACATAGCTATAATTTGGAGCTTGGAGGACATTTCGGAACACGCGATGGAGTATTTACGGCCGACGCCTCACTCTTCTACATAGAGTGTCTTGACCAACAATTGACAATCTTTCCCGATGAAAATAGCACGGGGCGAATGATGACCAATGCAGGTCGCACACGCTCCTTCGGTGCTGAAATCTCGGCTACGGCACGACTGGCAAAAACACTCGTTTTGCGTGGCTCGTATGGCTATACAAATGCCAAATTCCGACAATTTGTATCGGGAGGAGTAGATTATGCAGGTAATTATATACCATACGCACCGAAAAATTCGTTATCTTTGCGCCTGATGCAGACCGTTCCGTTTGTTTCGCGATGGATTGACCGAATGGTGTTGAGCGTAGGAGTTACGGGCGCAGGCCGCATCTATTGGAACGAGGCGAACGATGTGTCGCAGCCTCTCTATGCGCTACTGGATGCCTCGGTGCGCTTCGAGGGGCAGAAGTGGGCGGTCGATTTTTGGTGTAAGAATGCCACAAATACACGCTACGATCTCTTCTACTTCGAGTCGATGGGCAACCGCTTTTTGCAACGAGGTAGACCTGTGTCGGGTGGTGTGAGAGTAGTGATAAATATATTGTAAAACGATAAATTATTGAGAATTATGCGAAAAATAATGTTTTTGTTGAGTGGAGCGCTGATGTTGCTGACAACCTCTTGTCTTAAAGGTCCCTCTGGTGGTGGAAAATCGGCAAGCGACTTCAAGGGCAGACTTGTTGTTACGGATACAGCAACGGGAAAGACCACATATACGGATAAGGATGCTGTTGTGACAGTAACAATTCCAAATATCTTGGAGCCTAAATTGACGATACTGTTCAATGGTGTGAAGTTTGCCGAGGCGATGCCTGTAAAGCTAAATCTCGAACTCACCAATATCCCGTTTACTGTTTCGGTGTCGGAGGATGGTTTGTCGCAAAACTATGTGTTTGATGCAGAGGATATTATCCCTACAAGTTTCGATAGCGAGTATAAGATAGACCGAGTGTGGGGAAGTCTTGGCAAGAAGATTGATATCCGCTTTGTGATGGAGAAGAGAGGCTCGCAGGTGCAGTTTACTACCGAGCCACAGCCATCGGAGGAGGAGAATGGTGGCGAAGGTCCATCGGAGGAGGAGACCACAGAGGAGTAATATTTAGAGGCCGATTAAAGCCTTAGACAACTTCTAAGAGATATTTTTTGCAAAAGTGTTCTATTTTCGGACACTTTTTGCTTTTTTGTCTGTATATTTGCAGAAATAAAATCACAATAGTATGAAGGCTGAATACAAACCCTATGTGGAGGAACTTATCGAATTGGCAATCAAAGAGGATATTGGCGATGGCGACCACACCTCGTTGTGCTGTATCCCTGCCGAGGAGTGTGGTAGAATGCGCCTGTTGTGCAAGCAGGAGGGCATTATTGCAGGCATAGAAGTTGCAAAGATGGTAACAGAGCGACTGGATAGCGAAGTTAAGTTCGAGCAGATATTGAACGATGGCGACCGCGTGAAGGTGGGCGATGTAGCTTTCTATGTAGAGGGTAACTTACAGTCGTTGTTGCGTGCTGAGCGTATTCTGCTCAACATTATGCAGCGAATGAGTGGCGTAGCAACGCAGACTGCCGTATATGCAGACCGCATTGCTGACCTTCATACCAAAGTCCTCGATACTCGCAAGACCACACCGGGTATGCGTGTTTTGGAGAAGATGGCTGTGAAGATGGGCGGTGGCGAGAATCACCGTATCGGTCTTTTCGATATGATTCTTTTGAAGGATAACCATATCGACTTTGCAGGTGGCGTGGCGAAGGCTGTAAAGGGGGCAAAAGAGTACTTGAAGGCGAAGGGCAAGAGTATCCCTATCGAGTGCGAGGTGCGCTCGTTGGAGGATATCAAGGAGGTATTTGCTGCGGGAGGTGTCGATAGAATTATGTTCGACAACTTCTCGGTAGAGCAGACTCGCGAGGCGGTGGCTCTCGTTGCTGGTCGCTGCGAAACAGAGTCGAGTGGCGGCATTACCCTCGAAACCCTGCGTGACTACGCCGAGACAGGTGTCGATTTTATCTCGGTAGGAGCTTTGACACACCAAATCAAGTCGCTCGATATGTCATTGAAAGCTTGCTAAACAGCACAAAGATGAACGAGAAGAGTAGTATAGATTTTCACCCCGTAACAGTGGCCGACAAGCCACTGTTCGAGTATTATACATTCTCGTCTAAGGAGCAGAATTGCGACCTCAATTTTGCCAATATCTTCTGTTGGAGCGACACCTATCATACCGAAATTGCCGAGGTGGACAACTCGCTTGTTATCCGCTTCGATAATGGAGGTGCAAAATGCTATATGCAACCTTTTTGCATAGGGGATAAAGCGCTGATTGTCGAACGATTGCGCCAAGATGCTTTCTCACAGCGTGTGCCGTTGCGACTCTATGGTTTGTCGCGTGAGTGGCGCGAATTCTTGGAGAAAACCTACCCTGACGAGTTCGCTTTCGACACTCCGCGAGCCCTCTGTGACTACATCTACCGCACCGAGGATTTGGCTCGCCTGCAAGGGCGTAAATATCAACCAAAACGAAACCATATAAACCACTTTGTTACTCGAAATGATTGGTATGCCGAGCCACTCTCGAAGGCGAATATCAAGGATTGCATTGCTCTGAACAAGAAGTGGCTGCAAGGGCGCGAGGTGGGCGAGATGGAACAAGCCGAGCAGCGAGCATTGCATCGTGCTTTCGACAACTTCGAAGCACTTGGTTTGCGAGGTTTGGTGTTGTATGCTAATGGCGCACCTGCGGCATTCTCGTATGGTACGCCGATAAATAACGATACATTCTGTATCCATATCGAGAAGTATGATGCCGAGGTGCAGGGGGCAGCTACGATGATAAATCGACTTATGGCGCAGTCGCTCGAAGAGGAGTTTGAGTTTGTAAATCGTGAGGATGACCTCGGCTTGGAGGGGTTGCGCTTTGCGAAGATCTCCTATCATCCCATAGCTCTGCTTGAAAAAACCTCAGCTCTGCACCTTACGGCCGAGCAATGCGAAATGCGCAAGATGTGGCACGAGATTTTTGGTGATGAAATTCACGAAATAGACTCATTTCTCATAAATCATAGTGATTCTATTCCATTGATACACAAAGAGAATGGCGAGGTTGTTTCGATGCTCTATATAGTGCCGTTAGAGGTGGTATGCAAAAAAGTTGCATACATATATGCCGTAGCCACAAAGCCTGAATATCGTGGTCGTGGCATCGCCTCGAATTTGCTTACCAAGGCTCTACGAGTGATTAGGGCGAGTGGTAGGTTTGATACGGCAGCACTTATTCCAAGCAGTACAGAGTCGAAGCGACTGTACGCTCGTTTGGGCTTTGAGGATACGCAGATGCCGATGGAGTTTCCTGCAAATGACTACCTTGGCACCGGCTCCGTTCCGCACGACCTTGCTATGACGATAAATTTTTAACTCTACACTTTTAACTTTTAACTGAATGGTAGTACTGCCACTAACATATTGGGGAAACATTGAGTATTTCGCCAACCTGCGACAAGGTGGCGAGGAGGCTGTTATCGACCTCGGCGAAAACTATGTGAAACGCTCGGAGCGCAACCGCACCGAGATTGTTACACCTACGGGAGGAATGGTTTTGTCGGTGCCTTTAATCAAGGCAAATCGCCCACGAACACCTATGCAAAAAGTTTGCATAGATAACTCCAAGCGCTGGCAGCACCAACATTGGGTGGCTATTCTCTCGGCGTATCGCTCTTCGCCATACTTCGACTATATTGCCGACCGCATAGCCCCGATTTATGAGCGTAAGTGGGACTATCTCGTGGACCTCAATCGCGAGATTTTGCAGGCGGAGTTCGATATTTTGGGTATTGAGCCGAAGTTCCGCTTCTCGGAGCAATACATCGAGCCAAGCGAAGATTTAATAGACCTTCGCGACAAAAAAAGAGAGAGCCATTTCTGCTCTCCCCAATATTTTCAGTTGTTTATGGACCGCACCCCCTTTGTCGAAAACGCTTCGATGCTCGACCTGCTGATGTGCGAGGGGCGCGAGTCTATTGCACTCTTAGATAGTTGCCGATTGTAAGTGACATTTCGTCTGACTTATCCCCTACTGTAACCTTTACGGCATTTGTACCCTTCAAAGTGAGGGTATCGGTGCGGTATATCGTGCGCGCAACATTCTCACACGCCACCGTATCGCCATTTATGGTCATCACAGGGCGACCAAGTGATGAATAGACCGTAAGCACCTGACGCTCATCGGAACGAATATCGCGATGTTTGTCGGTGATATAGAGTGTCGGCTTACGACGATTCCACTGCGATTTGTAGAGGTAGAAGAGGTTTTTACGACTCTTGTGGTCGCCTGCAACTACGCCTGAGTCGCGTACCCCGTGCTGATAACGAGCCGAGCCCATATCGAACATCGAGTTGAGCCATACACCCCAGAATAAATCTTCATCAACCAATCGTGAATAGCCCTCGTGAAACCTCTGCTGGCGAGCACTCGCTGCCACAGCATTGCAAGTTTTAGGGGTTGAAACAAAGCGCACCCCATTACTACTCTCACCATAGCAGACCGCCTGACGAAGATGGTTCCAATTGGTGCGCAGAGCTCCCTGCCACAAATCCAAATCGGTAACTTCGCCACTCTCCCAACCTACCGCCTGTTGCCAAACAATAAGGTCTGTTATAAAGTTTATCTCGCCATCTTGGTTGCTTATCGATACCGTAGGGCGCGAAGCATCGAGTTTTTTTGCTGTGGAGTTGAGGCAGCGGATATAGTTCATCTGCTGTTTGGAGTTGCCGCGCAACATCGAAAATACGCCCCACATCGCCACCGATGGGTGGTTGATATTCTGCAAAACTATTTCATGTAACTGTTGCAAGCCATTCTCTTCGAAACGAGCAGTGGAGTAGTATGGTATATCGCTCAAAAATGGCGCACGAGCAAATGGGAAATCCACCCACGCCACCATACCAAGGCGGTCGCACTCGTTGTAGAGGTGTTGCGAGTGAGGTCCCATAACCGAGCGCACGGCATTTGCGCCCATCTCGCGGATAAGTGCAAGGTCGGAGTCTATCTCCACCTTCGATATCGCATTGCCCTTCGACAGTCGGTCGTGTCCGAGCAACACGCCGCGCACACGCACACGGCGACCATTTATAGTAAATTTCTTCTCTGGTGTAACCTCAATTTTGCGGAAACCGGTCTTAACCTCCACCGACTCTTCGCCCACCGTAACACGCACGGTGTAGAGTCGTGGCTGCGATGGCGACCACAGCTCGGCATTTTCAATCGTGAATGGAACAGCCAACAAGCTGCCGTCAATCTTCGCCTTTACCGTCTTCGACAACGACACATAGCCATCGGGCGCGAGAAAATCGACCGTAACGCTGTGTGAAGAGTCCTTCTTGCCAAGCAGAGCTATATTTACTCTGCCCGAAACGCGCTCCTTCGACACATCGGTCGTATGCACCATAATACCCTCCGTGCCGTAGTAGATAGGGGAAATGGTGCTCTTTTCGGTTACAATAAGTTCGACATCTCGATATATTCCGCCATATACATTCTCCTCGGTCGAAGTGGGCAACACATCGCTGCGCGAAGCATTGCTGACAGCCACAAGCAGTGTGTTGTTGTAGCCATACGACACCTTATCCGATATCTCAAAGGCAAAAGCGGTATATCCGCCATAGTGCTCTCCGATATGACGACCATTTACGAATACATCGGCCACACTCTGAACACCCTGAAAGCGCAGAAAGACTCTCTTTCCTCTCCACTCGGCAGGGATAAAGAGCGTGCGTTGGTAGTTGGCAGAGTTTGGCTGGTTGGTACTACTCATTGCAAAAGCATCCCCATTCCAAGTGTGAGGCAAGCTTATTTCGCGAGCATTATCGCTCGAATTCTCCTCAGCAAAAAAGAACTTCCAACCGCTGTTAAGCGAGTATATTTCTCGTGCCGAAGCACCGAAAACGATGCAGACAACAAGGACAATGTATATTATGGTTCTCTTCATAACTCCAACTTTACAACCGCAAAGTTAAAAATTAAAAGTTAAAAACTAAAAGTTTTGTTAGGGATTTGTGGCGCAATTTTGTTAGAGGTTATTAGAGAATATTAAAGATTGTTAGCCGTTATTAGTGTTGTACCCCTCCAATTCCCCCTAACAACCCCTAATAACCACTATTTCATTTAATAGTGCAAAAATTAATGCAAAAATGTTGGTGGCCAATTATTGAGTATCAACATTTTTGTTAAAAATATGCAAATATCTTTTCATATTTTAAAATTTTTATATATGTTTGCAAGCCGTTAGGTTATAGGAGGTTATTTGTTTACATCTTACTCCTATTGCATACATTGCAGAGTACCTCTTCGATTTACACAAGAGGGCTTTTGTGTTTTGTGGTATAAAATATAGTAACAAAATAACTTTTATGAAGATGCGAAATTTATTTGTGTTGTTGCTTACAGCATTTGCTGTATCGTGTACAACCGATGGTGATTCTTTAACGGAGAATAAGACTCCAATCGAAGGGGGGGGGATTGAAGGTCCTTCGGAGCCCACTACACCTGTCCATATTAAATTTAATAGCAACTACATTGTTGCCGACTATAATGGTGGCACAAAGAGCGTTGTTGTCGATGCAACACCCGACTTGGAGTGGGAGATTATCTCCTCTGCCGAGTGGGTTTCGGCTGAGCAAGACGCAAATAGTTTGGTTGTAACATTCAGTGAGTGCAGCGATAAACTCGAACGCAAAGGCTCGATTACTGTAAAGGTCGGCGAGGAGGAGAATGTTGCCGAGGCTTCGATTAATGTGTGGCAGATTGGCACCGATACCGAGGAGCTTATCTACGAGGTTGAGACCACCGAGCCTAACCAGCGAGTTATCGCAGCACCAATTCTCACCTACCAAAATGGTGGTAAGATGACTGCGGATTTTGGCGATGGTAGCGAGGTTGGAACATACGAGGGACAGCGAGTTTATAAGGACTACGCCGAGCCGGGTGTCTACACCATCATCATATCAGGAGAGGATATTCATAACCTCGAATTTAGCGATGGCAACCATGTCTGCCCGGAGTTGAAAAACATCTATTCGTGGGGCAAGATGGGCTACAAGAATGCAGCCAATATGTGTAAGGGCTGTATCAACTTGGAGTCTATTCCTGCCGATGTTGCAGGCTCTTTTGAGAATGTAGGCTCGTTTGTTGCCGCATTCCTCGGTTGCGAGAAGTTGAAGGAGATTCCTGAGGGGCTATTCCAGCACGCCAAGGCGGCAAAGAAGTTCTCGAACTGCTTCCGCTACACTGCATCTATCAGCGAAATTCCCGAAAATCTCTTCGCCAACAACCCGTTGGCGGAGGAGTTCTACTTCACATTCTATGGTACGGGAACAGACTACAAGATTACAGATGAGGCATTGAAGATAAATTCGGGCAACTACCTTGCCAGCTACCCTGCTGAACACGAGCAGTCGAATGCTATCTCGAATGGAAACCTTCACTCTGTACCAGAGAAGTTGTTTAGCAACTGTCCGAATGTAACGAGATTTGAGTATGTATTCGGAGAGACCGCTATTACCACTATTCCGGAGAAGCTTTTTGCGGCAAACAGTGCAGCAACCAACTACGAGGGGTTATTCTTTGTTTGTACCAATTTCGCAACCATCCCTGCGAACTTTATGAAAAATGCCACTGCGGCAACCAATATTAAATATATGTTCGCAGGTTGCATCTCGCTTACCGAGATACCTGTGGCGATGTTCGAAAACTGCACCAATGTAACCAACTTGGAGTATATTTTCAGCCTTACAGGAGTTAAGAGCCTCAAAAAGGGTATCTTCAAGGGTTTGTCGAAGGTCGAGACCGTAGGCGCAGTATTCCGTTCTTGCACCTCGCTTACCGATATCGAGGCTGGCGTATTCGATGGTTTGACCGCAGCAGAGTCGTTCCCATACTGCTTTGCCGATTGTGTCTCATTGCGCACCATCCCTGCGGGGTTGTTGGCAGGAATGAGTACCGCTTATGAATTTAAGTCGATGTTTGCCAACACCGCTTTGGAGTCTGTTCCTGCGGAGTTGTTTGACGAGGTACGCGACCACGACTTGGCAAACTACTCCTATATATTCTCGGAGTGCAAAAATTTGAAAACCGTACCGGCAACTCTATTTGACCATGTTACAGAGCTTGCATCTGACGGAATGGATTGTATCTTCTTTGATTCGGGTATAGAGAGTATCCCGGTAGGCCTGTTTGCAACTTGCACAAAGGCAGACTCGACCTCTTTCGAGGGGGCATTTTTTGGATGTCCTGAGTTAAAGACTGTTGAGGGTTCTATCTTCCCGGAGGTAACATCTATAACAAAAATGACTCAACTCTTCGCATTCTGCCCGAAGTTGGAGAGTATACCTGCCGATTTGTTCAAACCATTCGGCACTGCAAAGCTGAGATTTTCGCAGACCTTTGAGGGTTGCACATCGTTGAAGACTCTCCCTGAGGAGTTGTTTGCATACAACACCGCAACCACCCACTTTGCCGGCACATTTACCGGCTGCACAGCATTGGAGAGCGTGCCTGAAAACCTCTTGGCTTCGTGCGCAAACCTCGCCTATGTAAATAGAATGTTCTCGGGTTGTACTGCGCTTAAAACCGTACCGGAGAGATTATTTGCAAACAATCCAAAGATTGAAACTTTCGAGGAGACATTCTTTGGCTGTTCGGCTCTCGAATCGATACCTGAAAAGTTGTTTTCGGCATTTGAGGGGGGAACAAAGTCTGTAACATTCGCAAAATGTTTCTATGGTTGCTCGGCATTGAAGAGCCTTCCTGTTGGGTTGTTCGACACGGTGCGCCGCATTAGCTCTATAAACAACTGCTTCTATGGTTGTAAATCGCTTACAGGCGAGAGCCCTTACACGATTATTGACGGCGAAAAGATACATCTCTACGAGCGCGTACAAGGTGAAGATTTCCCTCGTGTGCCAAGTATGAAAAGTTCTTATATAGGTTGTTTCAGTGGCTGCACCGGCTTGTCCGACTATGCCACAATGCCTGACGATTGGAAAACAGCACAGTAACAAAACGTACAAACACTTATAAAATAATTTAGGTTAGTTATGAAAAAGACTATGAAGAAAGCGTATTCAGTTCCTCGACTCGAAGTCGAGGAGATGCAGGCCGAGAGAGGCTTTGCTTTAAGTAGTGATTATGGTGGTTATGGTGAAGCTGGACAGCAGTCCGGTTACCTTGACAGTGGTGTTGAACTCTAAAAAACGGATTGGACTATGAAGAAGATGATGAAACTTTTGACCATCGTTGCAGCAGCTGCAATGGGTCTTACTGCATGCCAAAACGGTTTTGAGGAGAACGATGTAAATGGCGTTGTTAAGGGCAGCGTAGTTGTTAAATTTGTATCGGAGGAGGCTCGTACCTCGGTTGATACATCGGGCGACACTCCACTCTTTGCGTGGGGCGAGGAGGAGACTTTTGCAGTTTTGGAGCAGACCGATGCTCTTGCTGAGGCTACCTCGGTGGCATATACCAAGGTTGATGGCAAGGCAAATATCGATGCCGAGTTTGCGCTCAACGCAGGCAAGGAGGAGTATAAATATGTTGCCGTATATCCTGAGGCAGGCTTTGTCTCGGCAGAGAATATCAACGAGGCCGTTCTCGCTTTGCCATCGGAGCAGAGCGCAGTAGCGGGCTCTTATGACCCTAATGCCGACCTTATGGTATCGATGCCTGTGGCAACTACCGAGCAGCCTACCGAGTCGCAGCAGTTGCGCTTCACCCGTTTGGCCGCCGTTGCCGAGATGTCTATCAACAACCTCACTCTCGCAGCTGGCGAGGAGGTTGAGAGTGTGGAGTTCACCGCTAATGGCAAGGCTTTGGCTGGAACAATTACTGCCGACCTCGAAAACCCACACGAGTTCACCGTAAAAGAGGGTGTTAGCTCCGTATCGGTTGCTACCACTTCGGCTAACAAGGTATATTTCACCGTGTTGCCTACATCGCTCGCGGCAGAGGACGCTTATAGCGTTGTGGTTGTTACCAACAAGAGCATATATATCAAGCAGGGCGCCATTCCTGAGGGCAAGTCGCTTGCGTTCGAGGCAGGTAAGGTTTCGCGCTTCGGCGTAAATATGACCGATGCTCTTTCGGGTGCTAAGTGGAAGCTCGTTCGCGATGCTTCGGCTCTCAAACAGAACGATGTCGTAACTATCGTAGCGAAGAACTACAACTATGTTATCGGTAAGCCAAGCACGAGCGTATATCCACTCGCTTCGGAAACCGAGGTCGTTAAGGCTGGTAGCTACATCTACCACAAGCCTGCGGACGAGACCGCCAACCATATGATGCAGACCTATACCCTTATGCAGCGCGATGCTACTCTCAATCTATTCGACTTCTACAATGGTGTCGATTTCGAGGGCGATACATCGGTAGGTTTTGCACAGGCAACAGGCTCGAACAACACTCCAAAGCTCCAAGCGTTCTGCGATAATAGCACATTGTTCGAGGTGGGTATTGCTGACGGTGTAGCAACTATCACCGCTTCCAAGATTTCGGGCTCGTACAAGTATTGGAGATACTATCACGCAAACTACGCTACATCTCGCAAGTTCGATTTGACCTACTCGGCAGTTACCAACGATGCGAACAAGATTCTTCTCTATCGCCTCGAAGGTGCAGTAGGCGAGATTCCTCTTGTGAAGGCAAATGTAACTGTTCCATCAAGCACTACATCTATTGTTATTACCGAGGATGGTGTGGCTGAGGCTACCGCTATTGAGGAGGTTGTATTCAACTATGTTGGCGATTGGAAGATTGCAGTTAGCGACAACGCAGAGTGGCTCAATGTGGTTTACGACGAAGAGAACAACTGCCTCAAATACACCGCAGAGGCTAATGTCAATGCAAAGCGTGATGCTGTGGTAACAATCACTGCATCTTTGGAGGGTCAGGAGTCGCTCACTTGGACATTCAATATGCTCCAGAAGGGCGCACCTGAGGAGGTTTCGATTGCAGATTTCATCACCAAGGCGGTGGATGTAAATGTTACCTATAAACTTACCGGTAAAATTGTAACGATTCCAGATTCTGCAACTGATTATTTTGTTCTCGAAGATGCCGATGAAAATCAGGCGAAGGTTAGATATCTCAAAACCGAAAGCGGAGAGGACGTAAAAGGCAACGTTGATGTACGCGAAGGTGATGTTATTACCGTTACTACCGTAGTTACAAACAAGACGGGCCAGGGTGGTAACTCAACATATCCATCTTACTATAAGGGATATTATCGACTTTCGGCGAGCGTTGAGCCTTCGCTCATTGGTTATGAAGGAGGTCAAGCTACAATTAACATCGCTGCAGAGGGTAATTTACAGCCAGCCGATGCCATTATTAAGGGCGAGACGGCTGAGGTGTACGACTTTGTAACATTCAGCCATTCTGACAATGCTACAACTGCAACTGCAACGTTTGCAGAAAATAATGGTAGCTCACGTGAGGCGGTGTTCAACTTCACTTATGGATGGACCTCTACTTCTGTTAAGGTTTCGCAGCAGAATCACCCATCGGTAAAGGTTGGTTGGTTCCTCGTTACCGATGCAAGCGAACTCAAGGCGGGCGATAAGATTATTATTGCGGCAAAGGATAGCGATGTGGCTCTTGCAGTTGGTTCATCAACGACAAGCACAACAACTCTTCCGAGTGTGGCAGTTAGCAAAACAGGTAATACTCTCAGCAATGTAAGCGACTCTGTAACGCAGTTTACACTTACAAGCGGCTTGCAAGAGGGAGAATACTCGTTCAACTTCTTAAAAGGCACTACCGAGTACTATTTGTGTGCTCCAAACACAAATGCTCAATTGAAGATTAAGAGTGGCGCACTTGTTTATTATGGTTCGTGGACAATCTCAATAGATGCAAATACAGGAGAGGCTACAGTTGATACTATTTATGGTACAACTACCCCTACAGCAAAGCGAATGAGATATAATGGTACTTCAACCAAGTTTATTACCAACAAGACAAATGTAGAGGCTTCTACGAACAATGCGGCAATATCTCTCTACAAGTATTATAATTAGTTAAACGATGAACTTCCTGAAAAATATCTTCCGTATGGCTATGGTGGCATTTGCTGCCATAGCCGTTACGGCTTGTGAGCCAAATGGCGAGCAGGGAGAGGGTAGTAACATAACCTTCTCGGTAGATGTCGATAATATCACCGCTACATCTGCTAAAATCAAGGTTACACACGATGGTAAAACGGCAGACAGTTGGTATGGTCTGTTTACTACCGACACCTCAACTCGCGAGGATAGACTTGTCGAGGAGACGGTTGCTAATTTGAAGCAGGGCGACCTCGGTGCGCAGTTGGTATTTAGCAAGAATCTTACTAAGATTTTGGCTCCGCTTACACCAAACACAACCTACAAGTATATCGCCTTCGGACTTACCGAAGATGGAGTTGTCTATGGCGAGCGCGCCTCGGTAGAGTTTACAACCCTATCGAGCAGTGGTGGCGGAAACAACGGTGGTGCCGAAGATGAGGTCTACGACCAGATGCTTCCTAATCCTGCGTGGAGTATCGCCTACACAGGTGCAGGAAAAATCAACGAGGAGGAGTACAAACACATCGTAACCGTAAATAGCACCGACAACAATCCTTATAACATTGTGGTCATCTATGCTCGTGAGTACGATGCATCAGACCCATCGCAATTGCGAGTTCTTGGTGAGCAGCTGGTGGAGAGTATGACAAGTTATCTCGAATCATACAACACTACCTACGGCACATCGTTAGTGCTGAACGATATGCTCTATCGTGGCAATGGTCAAAATGCCTTCGATGACCTCTATCCGGGCTACTATATCGCGATAGCAATGGGTATCACCTCGAAGGGCGAAGTAAGCGGTTTGTATGCCGTATCTGAGACCTTCCATATCGAGGAGGAGACCCCTACATCACTCTACTCTGCATGGTTGGGTGATTGGATTATCAAGGGCGACAACAACATCTCGAATGAGGTTGTAATTGCTCGCAATGTGGCTAATAGGTCGATAAACCTTATCGGCTTGCAGGGACTTCCATTCTCGGTGGTCGGCGAATACTCAACAGAGCGTAACGATGTTATCTTCGCAGCGCAAGTTGTAGCACAAAACTACACTTTCGACGATGGTAGCGTAGGAGATGTGCATCTGGTCGGAGTGAATGACGAGGGCAAATTCTATGGCCTTGATAATGGAAACTATGGTATTGCCATTGCGGGAGTTCTCGAAAATGGCAAGTATGCTATCGTGCGCTATGGATTGCGAGAACCTGATTATCCGAATTTTGTAGCGATGATGTTGACAGCCTATATAGGTGGTGAATACTATGACCTGGGTGATAATATTCCATCATTCAATGGCATTGCAGAGCTTGCGCCGGCTGAGTCTGCAACAAGGAGATCGTCTGTAAAATCCTTCTCGTTCGGCAAGAGCAAAATCGAGAGCATCAAGCGACCTCTGTCGCTCGGTAAGCGTATCGAAACGGAGCGTTTCTAACGAAATAGAGATTTTTTGAATATTTGGCGGATATGGGCGTAGGGCTCTATCCGCCAATATTTTTTAGGATTAGCCCTTGTCTCGGCGCAGCGAAACTGGGGTTACTGGGGGGGGTACTGATGGCGCACCTTCGGTGCTTTATTGGGGAGCGCAGGGTGCAAGTTAAAAGTGTAGAGTTAAAAGTTAATTTTCAACCACTCATTATTCGCTAAATAAAAGTATTTTAAATTGTCAATTATCAATTTGATTGTTATCTTTGCAGCGCATATTCGGTTCATCGCTGCCTCGATAAGAGGGGGAGGAAAGTCCGAGCAACACAGAGCACCGTGCAAGTTAACGGCTTGATGTTCGAGAGGGTATAGTAGCGTAACAGAGAATAACCGCCGCGAGTTTCGATTCGGGGTAAGGGTGAAAAGGCGGGGTAAGAGCCCACCGCGAGGGCAGCAATGTCACTCGGCAGTACGCCTCACGGGTTGCAAGGTTATGTATATCGGCAATTAAGGGTTGCTCGCCCAATGCCGAGGGGTAAACCGCTGGAGATGGCAAGTGATTGTCATCGTAGATAAATGATGAACTAAAACAGAACTCGGCTTACGGAGTGTGCAATTTTTGTGGGGTTTGTGCGTAGAGTACGAATCTCACATCTTTTTTAGATGACACTTGCGTAAGCCGAGAGTTGTGTTACCTATCCCCCAACCCCCCCCCTTTCTGTAAAGGGGGCTTGTCGCTATGCTCCTGCGGAGTATGCAATTTTTGTGGGGTTTGTGCGTAAAGTACGAATCTCACATCTTTTTTATATGACACTGCATAAGCCGAGAGTTGTGTTACCTATCCCCCAAAAGAGCCTGCCTAACTTTTTGACTTGTTAGACAGGCTCTAACACTTTATAGGTTTTGTATTTTATCATAGTTGTTTCTGGCAAAACATCCAGGCCAAAGAATATATGATTTTAGAGTAGCCCAAGAAATCAACATATTTAAGGATTAGCGCATAATATGTTTGAGCTGACACCATCCTTTTATGACCTGCTACATCAAAGAAAATAGCCTCATGATGAGCTATCTTATTACGAAAATCTTTTATCTATATTAACTCTTTGTAGATTTACTTTTGACCTAATCCCACAGCCTTATTTGGGAAAATTTGCAGGTATGTTTGCCCTCCGCGCTTAAAAGGAACTTTGTGAATAGGTTGGTCCAAAAGCCAATAGTAACAGAAGAAACCAAGTGATCATGTGTATACTTTCCAATGCAGTACAAACAACTCGTGAGGACTACTCACGAGTTGCTTTGTTTAATTCTCACGGTCATTATAAAATCGTATGGATATTTTGGTCATGATACTACTCTAATTGTTTCCTATAAACCGAATCCAAGGTATTGCCATCCTTATCTTTCCATATAGTCCAACCATTGGCTGATCTTCCCAAACAAAAGTCCACAGCGGTGTTTGTCCCCAGGCGCTCGTAGCGAGGCTTCATTGCTCGTGCCTGCGTTGTCAGGTACATCATATAACGCTCGCCAAGTTTGAGAGTCAGCTCACCGAACTTACACTTGCCATTGCAGGAGCTTTAAAAGACAGATATTTATGGAATTGCATCTAATTTTAACGGATTGCAAAAGGCGTAATTTTGTTGTATTGATAATTTTAGTTAACTTTGCGTGTATCAAAACACAAATACTATGAAAGAAGCCGGCTATGTATATATCCTTACCAATCCAAGTTTCAAGGAGGATTGGGTTAAAATCGGTAAAAGTTCTCGCCCCGTGGATATTCGCTCAAAAGAGTTGGATAATACCGCTGTACCTTTGCCGTTTGAGATTTATGCTACATTGAAGACGGTGAAGTATTCGGAGGTTGAAAGAGCTGTGCATCAAACTATTGATAGTTTGACAGATTTGCGTATTCGTCAAAATCGCGAGTTTTTTAATATTACTCCGAGTGAAGCATTAAATATTCTCAAACGAATGGCAACAATGCTTGACGATGCAGAGATAACCGAGTATCACAAAGAGGAAAATATCTGCGAAGAGGTTAAGAATGAAAAGATGCAACCCCGCCACGAAAAACGAAAAACCTTTTGGGCTGAGTTTATTCAATATTGTAGAGATAATGATGGTATATTTGCCAACAACTCACCTGTGGGAGATAGTTGGATTGGCAAGTCTATTCGTGTTCCTTATGGAATCAATATGAATGCGGTCATTGGTTATAACCTTGCAAGAATAGAGATATATTTTAACTCTGGTAATAAGGAAACGAATAAGAGAATTTTTGATTACCTATATTCTCGAAAAGATGAGATTGAGGCTGAATATGGAGAGCCCCTCGTATGGCAAAGATTAACAGATAAGGTCACTTGTCGCGTTAAAGATGAGCGCGAATATTTATGTTTCGATATAGAGGACAAAACGGAACTTTTTGCATTTCTAAAAGATGCGAGTGATAAGATGTCTGTTATATTTCACAATTACATACTTGAATATAAAGAATAATTATCCAGCGGGATTGGCTACTACGCGATGCAAATAGAAATATTTGCATCGCTTCGCTTAACGCCTTTCCCTTGTAATCCTCGGCAGCGCGCGCGCAAACATTGCTAATGGCAATACAAAACAAAAAGAGAACGATGTTTAAGTAAACTCAACTCGTTCTCTTTCTCGTTTTGCACCTGCGGTGCTATTTGCGCTCTCTTTGCACTCGTGATCCCGGCGGGATGGTCGGTTTCTGCGTCAGACGCGCACAGAGGGCACTTTTTCAGACTCACTCTGCACTCACTGATGCGGTTTTCTACACTAAAATTTCAAGGCTCAAATATGCTCGTTATCGCATGAT
>SUZP01000034.1 GCA_015059865.1 Rikenellaceae bacterium
TTTAAGCCCTTGATGGCGGCGCTCACCTCGTTCGCTTTATGGGTAGCGCTTTAAGTTTTTTTTAATTTTTAATTCTTAATTTTTAATTTTTAATTAAAGCAACGCTTTTGCGCAAATGGCTTTAAGTACTTGGTAATCAGCTAATTAAAACCCCAAAATCCCCCCCCCGAATTTTTCGGGGGAGGGATTTTGCCTCCGCACTTTGCTATTTTGTTGCAAATATACAAAAAAAAAGTAAAAAACAACTATCTTTTAGGTAAAAAAATAAAAAACAGCAAGAAAACCAAAAAAAGAGAAAGGTTAAACCAATCGGATTAACCTCTCTCTGTAAAAGTAGATGATATAATAGATATTAATCTCTAATGCGTGGAAACTGAAATACGATAGAGAGCACCACCATCACACCTATCGCCATAGGATAGTAGAGATGCGGAATGATTTCGATAGGCGACACACCAGCCAAGCCGCTTGCCATAAGGAGCTGTGCGCCATACGGAATTATGCCCTGAGCAAAGCAGGATGCTGTATCCATAATACTTGCGCTCTTGCGTGGCGACACACCATAACGCAGCGACAAGTCGCGAGCAATAGGTCCCATAGTGATTATTGCTATCGTATTGTTGGCAGTACACATATCGGCCAATATGGTCAATCCTGCAATCGCAGCCTCAGCACCTCGCTTACCCGAAATGCGACGAGTGATAAGCGCAGTGATATACTGAAAGCCTCCACTCTGCTTCACCATATTCATCAAACCGCCTGCCATAAGGGTTATAACAATAAGCTCACACATCGAGATAATACCATCATCCGCAGCCTCGAAGAACAGCACACCCGACAACGAGCCACTCGCCAAGCCTATAATTGCCGTAGCCACAATGCCCACAACAAGCACAATCAACACATTCATACCTGCAATGGCGCATACAAGCACCAAGATATAAGGTATAGCCTTATACCACTCGGCAGTGGTGGCGACATCGACATCTCCTGCGCCCGACAATCCAAGGAATAGATACAACCCCAAAGAGAGCAGTGCCGCAGGTAGAACAATCAGCAGGTTGGTGCGAAACTTATCCCTCATATTACACCCCTGCGTCATCGTGGCAGCAATGGTGGTATCGGAGATAAACGATAGGTTATCGCCAAAGAATGCACCTCCGACCACAATAGCAACCATCTGCGCTGTATCGGCTCCTAACTGCGCTGCTAAGCCCGTAACCACAGGCGTAAGGGCTACAATAGTACCTACCGATGTGCCAATCGAGAGCGATACAAAGCAGGCTGCGACAAAGATGCCAGCAGGCAAAAACTCGGTAGGCACAAAGCGCAGCGTGAAGTGCACCGTAGCATCAACCGCACCCATAGCCTTGGCCGTAGCCGCAAAGATACCCGCCAAGACGAATATCCATATCATATACATAATATTCTTGTCGGAAGCCCCCTCCGAGAATACCGACACGCGCTCCTGCAACGAGCGACTAATATTGCGCATCACCACTACCGCATATACCGCAGCAACCACAAAGGCTACCGAGATGGATATACGATAGAAGTCGCCCGAAGCGAGCGACATCGCGAGATAGGCAACCAACAGCACCACGATAGGCGACAGAGCCAATAGTCCTCTCTTCATAAATTTATTCTACTGCACTTCATTTATATAGTTTAGGAACATCTCCTTATAGCTCTCGCCAATCGGCACATAGTCATCGTTCGAGAGATAGATGCGTCCCTTGGTGTAGCCCGACACATAGCTAAGATTGACTATGTAGGAGCGATGTACGCGCATAAATTGCGAGGATTGGAGCGTACTCTCCATATTCTTCAAGCGGAAGAGCGTCACCAACTTTGTTCCATCGGCCAAGTGAAGACGCACATACTCGCCTGCACTCTCCAAATAGACAATATTCGACACCTTGACCAAGTGTGTCTTTCGGTCGGCGTGCACCGACAGCACCTCCTTATCGTCGGTTGTTTCGGTCGCATCTTCACCCTCTGATTGCTGTTCGTTATCACGCTGCAACTGCCCCTGCAACTGCAACAACTCGTGTAGCGACAATGCCTTCTCGGAGGCTCGCGTAATATCCTGCAATCCAAAAGGTTTCAGCAGATAGTCGATAGCCGAGAGTTTATAGCCCTCGATAGCATACTCGGCGTAGGCTGTGGTGAATATCACCATCGTAGGTGTTTCGAGCGACTGCACAAACTCCACACCCGTCATATCGGGCATATTGATATCCACAAATATCAAATCTGTGCTATTCTCTTTCAGCCACTCCTGAGCTGCTACTGCACTACGAAAAGTTGATACCAACTCCAAAAATGGAATTTTAGATATGTAGCCCGAAATTTGGCGCAAGGCCAACGGCTCATCATCAATTGCTATGCACTTCATTGCCATTAAGTAGAGGTATTTTAAGTGTTACACAATAGTTATTTCCCATATCGTCTATGCGGAAATCGTAATTATTACCATATATCAAGTCGAGGCGTTTACGCACATTTTCGAGTCCAATACCCGGTTTTGTCTTACGATTACTCTCATTCACCGAGTTCTCAAAACGGCCAACAACATATCCGTTCTCGCTCTTGATATCTATGTAGATATAGGATGTGGTATTATAGCTAATACCATGTTTGAAAGCATTTTCGACAAACACAATGAATATAAGTGGCGGCACATCTATACGCCCCTGCATCTGTTGCGGATAGTTGAATACTATCTTGACATCGTCGGTATAGCGTATACGCATCAGCTCAATATAGTTTTTGATAAACTCTATATCCTCGCGCAGCGATATCGAATTACCTCCTGTTTCGTAGACCACATAACGCATCATCTTCGAGAGTTGGATAACCGCCAATTTCGCCGCCTCAGCATCTATATCGACCAAGGCGTGAATATTATTCAGCGTATTCATCAAGAAGTGAGGGTTTATCTGATGTTTCAAGTAGTACATCTCTGCCTGTATATTCTGATGACGCAAGCGCTCCGTATCCTCATCCTTCTGCATCGTGCGATAGAATGTGCAAATAGCATCGTTTGCGCCAAACATCAATACTGCGGCAATCATATTACCCCACCACGGAAAGACGGCCAGCTCGATATGCTTCGCCTCGAATGATTGACCAACCGTTCCGAGCGAGACAGCAAAGGCTATATCAGACTGTTCGTAGAGCTCCAACATCGTAAAGACCGCAACAATCAAAACAGCCGAAACAAGATAGTAAACCCAATATAGATGTTTGCGGTGAAGGTAACGGAACAACACCAAATTATTGAGTAGGAAGATTAAGAAAAATGGGAGAATTTTAAGCCACGAAAGAAGCACAGCCTGAATATCGACAATCTCCTCCGACATCAAGCCTGCATTCATAAACGGCACAAGAAATACGCATATCCATATCACCATATAGAGCGCATTTTCACCGAGTACCTGTTTACGGATATGTATTTTTCCACCAAGTTTCATCTCCATTAAGGGATTTAATGAGGTTAGAGAATTTAAGGATATCTATTTTTAATCCCTAAACCCTCTAAATCCTCTAAATTCACTATATCTTTACCAACATTAGACGAGTTTGGAGATATCGTAGAGGTAACGCTTAATCGAACGCTTCGGCGTCTTTTCGAACTCGTTAGGATAGATTATAATCGATGCCAAACGCTCGTAGCCTGCAACTTGTTGATTGAGGGCTTTGAGGTTTTCGTTCATAATCTCATTCAAGCGCACCTTGTCAATACCCTCCTTCTCACATAGTGCAAAGTCAGGCACCACCAAGCCATAGAGTTTGCCCTTATTCTCCAATACGAGCGACTCCAACACAAGCGGCAAGTTGTTCAACTTATCCTCAATCTGCTCTGGATAGATATTCTGGCCTGTTTCGGTCAAAATCATCGTCTTGCAACGACCTTTGATATAGAGCGTACCATCCTCGTCGATAGTACCCATATCGCCCGTACGCAGCCAACCATCTTCGCTCAGCACAGCCTGCGTGTCGCGTTCGTTCTTGTAGTAGCCCTGCATCACACACTCACCCTTAACCATAATCTCGCCGGGGATATTGTGCTGGTCATCCGAGTCTATCTTCACCTCCAACATACCCTTCAAGAACTTGCCGCACGAGCGAATCTTAAACTCGGTAGGGTCCACCGTAACCGATATAAGAGGAGCACACTCGGTCATACCATAACCCACGATAATAGGGAAGTGGATAGACTTCAAGAAACTTTCGGTCTCTTGGTTGATTGGAGCGCCACCAATAATAAACAACTCGACATTGCCACCAAACGAATTGAGCAGCTTTTCGCGAATTTTTGCACGCACAATCTCATTCACCAATGGCACTTTGATAGCCACCGACAGCGCACCCTTCTCCAATAGCGGTGTAATCTGCTTACGATAAATCTTCTCCAATACGAGAGGCACCGAAGCGATTACATTCGGGCGAACACGCTGCATAGCCTCGACCAACACCTTCGGAGTAGGCATCTTACCAAGAAGGTTAATGTGTCCTCCGACAGCCAACGGTGTAAGGAAATCGACCGTACAGCCGTAGGCGTGCGCCAATGGCAGGAATGCCAATGTACGGCGACCTTTCGAGAAGTAGAAGTGGTCGCCATTGCGAGGCTTCAAAGTCTTGATATATGCCACATTGGCCGTAAGATTGTTCACCGTAAGCATCACACCCTTCGAGTAACCCGTCGTTCCTGAGGTGTAGTTAAGCAAAATCAGCTGGTCGTTCGGCACATCGGCATATTTGATATCGTCGATAGTAAAGCCCTGTGGATAGCGTTTGCGATAGTTGGCTGTCATACTATCCACACAAGCGGTCAAAACGCCGCCTCTACGCTCGAACAATACATGGTAATCCGTAAGCGAGAATACGCCCTCAACATTTGGCAACGCATCCTCGTCTAATCCCTCCCAAAAAGAGTCGGTAAGGAAGAGCAAGCGGCTCTCCGAGTGGTTTACGATATGAGCAATATCATTCGAGGTGAAGGTCTGCATAATAGGCACAATCACTGCACCGTATGTCATTGTTGCGATATACACCGCACACCAACGCGGTGTATTGCGGCCTACGAGGGCGATTTTGTCGCCACGCTTGATACCCGCCTCATCGAACAAAATATGTAGTTTGGCTATCTCCTTGGCAAAGCCATAATATGAATAACTTTCACCCGAAAAATAGTCTGTAACGGCCGACATCTCACGATGCTCGCGAAACGACTGCTCGTACATTTTAATCAAATTATCTTGTAACATCTTAAATCTATTATTAGTTAATTGTTGATATGTGGGGGCTATTTAATGCCGAGTCGCTTGACATCGTAGAGATAACGCTTGATGGAGCGTTTCGGCGTCTTTTCGAACTCGCTGATGTAGATTGTAATCGACACCAATCGCTCGTAGGCAGCAACCTGCTCGTTCAAGTTTTTGAGGTTCTCCTTCATTATATCCTCCAACTTCGCACGGTCGATACCCTCCTTCTCGCAGTGGTCGAAATCCGGCACTACCAAGCCGTAGAGCTTACCCTCATTCTCCAACACGAGCGACTCCAACACAAGCGGCATATTGTTCAGTTTATCCTCAATCTGCTCTGGATAGATATTTTGTCCCGTATCGGTCAAAATCATCGTCTTGCAGCGACCTTTGATATAGATTGTTCCGTCAGGGTCCATAACGCCCATATCGCCCGTATGCATCCAGCCATCGGGTTCGAGGACAGCCTCGGTATCCTTCTCGTTCTTGTAGTAGCCCGACATAACCATCTCACCCTTAACCATAATCTCTCCCGGAATACGCTGAGGGTCTGACGAGTCGATACGAACATCGAGATACTCCTTCAAATACTTACCACACGAGCCGAGTTTATACTCCTCAGGCTGCGGAGTAACGCAGATAAGCGGAGCGCACTCGGTCATACCATAACCCACGATAATCGGGAAGTGTATAGACTTCAAGAATGCTTCGGTTTCGTGGTTCATTGGTGCACCACCCACGATAAACATCTCCAAGTTGCCACCAAACGATTGGAGCATCTTCTCCTTTATCTTCAAGCGTACGAGTTCGTTCACCAAAGGCACCTTCATTGCGATACTCAAAGGGCCCTTTTCGAGCATAGGTGCAATCTGTTTGCGGTAGACCTTCTCCAAAACGAGAGGTACCGAGCAGATAATCGCAGGTTGTACCTTCTGCATCGCCTCGACCAACACCTTCGGAGTCGGCATCTTGCCGAGCAGGTTGATGTGTCCACCCGCAGCCAGTGGAGCGAGGAAGTCGAACGCGCAACCGAAAGCGTGAGCCAACGGCAGGAAGGCCAAGGTGCGACGCCCCTTCTGGAACCAAAGTTTACCCGTCGATTTGTTAATCTTATTTACAGCATAATAGATATTAGCCGTAAGGTTATTAACGGTGAGCATAACGCCCTTCGAGTAGCCCGTAGTTCCCGAAGTGTAGCTCAACACCATAAGTGCATCGTTAGGCACATCGGCATACTTAATATTGTCTACCGTAAAGCCATTAGGATAGCGTTTGCGATAGTTCTCGGTCATAGCATTCACAAACTTGGTGAGCTTGTCGCCATCGCGCTCGTATAGTGCGTGGTAGTCGGTAATCGAGAATACACACTCCACATCAGGCATCGCATCCTCATCTAAGCCATCCCAAAAGGAGTCGGTAATGAACAACAAGCGACTACCTGAGTGGTTTACGATATGTGCGATATCAGTAGAGGTAAAGGTCTGCATAATTGGAACGATAACCGCACCATAGGTAATTGTAGCGATATATACAACACACCAACGCGGTGTATTTCGGCCCACCAAGGCGATTTTGTCGCCCGGCTTAACTTGCGCTTCATCGAACAAAAGGTGCAACTTGGCAACCTCCTTCGCAAATCCATAATACGAGTATGTTTCACCCGTAAAGTAATCGGTTACCGCAGACATTTCACGATTATCGCGAAACGACTGCTCGTACATTTTTATTAAATTTGCTTCTAACATAAAATATCTTTTAGACGAGAGACGAAAGACGAGAGACGAGAGAATTTCAAAATGCAAAATGCAGAATGCAAAATGCAAAATTAGTTCTCTGTTTTTCGTTTTTCGTTTTCCGTTATTTCACCACTAAAATATTTCCAAAGGTCAATCTTATTCTCATTGCCATCAAGCAGTCGCCCTACATTCTTGCGATGAGTCCACACCAATGCAATGGCAACCACAAACGAAAAGACAAGGAATGATATCGAAGTATGGTCTAATCCGTGTCGGGCATATATACTACCCGAAAATATCGACACAAAGACGGGAAAGGCACAGCCTGCTACAATCGATGCGAGCGACACATAGTGCCACAACATAAAGACCACAAGCCACACGGCAAAGCAGAGAAGCGCAATATTGGGCTGGATACCCGTTACAGCCCCCAATACCGTAGCGACACCCTTGCCGCCTTTGAAGTTTGCAAATACTGGAAAGATGTGTCCCAAAACGACCACAAAAACCGCCAAAATCTTCATATTGACAATCCAAGCACCCGAAGGGATATTCACATCATATTTGAGTAGGGAGAATATACTTACGGCAACAAAGCCCTTCAAGAAGTCGATAGCAAATACAGGGATTGCTGCACGCGTACCGAGTACGCGCAACACATTGGTTGTTCCTGCATTCTTGCTGCCGTGTTCGCGGACATCAACGCCATAGTAGCGTTTACCAATCCACACAGCACTCGGTATCGAGCCCAGCAAGTACGCAATAATAAACAGAGTTACAATGCAATAGTAGGTTATAACCATATTGTTTTCACATCTGTGTTCGGGTACAAATATAGTAAAAATTTCTTAACCACCAAAAAAGTAACAATTGACAATTGACGAATTGACAATTGACCTTCGGTCTTCACTGCTCCGCCTCGGCATAGTGTGCAAGCGCCCTCTGCTCTCGGCTCAATCGCAGCGGTGACAATTAAAGGATTTTTTAGATAAAGTGAGTAGTTAAAAACATAAAAACACTTCTTCCCACAAAGCAGTCACAGACTACACCTCCCAGTAAAGGGCGGAACTCCCATCCCCATCAACTCCCGGTAGCACCCAGTTAAACTGCACCGTGACAACCCTCAGAATTCCCAAGCCCCCAAAAAGACCGAAAAATATCAACAATCAATTGCCAATTTCCAATAATTTCACTATATTTGCGAGTTATTATCGAGTTAATATATAGTATATAACTAAATAAACTTTATCTCCTATGACAAATAAAACAAACTTAAAGCAGAGTATTCTCAATGCAATTTCTTCGCCTCGTTGGTGGTGGTCGTGGTTTATGATTATCTTGGGATGTTCGCTCTTAGCGGCTGGTTATGTACTATTTATCAGCCCCTACAACATTGTCCCTGGCGGAGTCTACGGAGCTGGTATTGTCCTGCACAACATCTTCCCCGAAATTCAGGTCGGAACATTCGGTTATATGTTTGACACCGTACTTTTAGTAGCAGCGTTCATCTGTTTTGGACCACGCTTCGGCTCAAAGACGGTCGTTGCCGCACTGCTAACACCGGGCTTGATGAACCTATTTACCAAACTCGCCTACCCTAACGAGGAGGCTATGCAGGCTCTCGACCCGGCACAGCTTCTCGGCGGTGTGATTGATATGTCCGACCACCTGATGCTCACTACGATTGTAGGAGCCGTAGTGCTTGGTGTAGGAGTCGGTTTCGTAATCAAGGAGCAGGCGACCACGGGAGGTACCGACATCGTAGCAATGATGATTCAAAAATATTGTCATATCTCTTTTTCGACCTCTGTGCTTATCGCTGACTCGGCAGTGGTATTGGCAGGTCTGCTCGTCATAGGCTTTGGTATCGGAGGTGGTGAGCCACAAGGTTGGCAGTTATCATTCTACTCGCTCATTGCAATATATGTATCGTCGCGAGTGTTGGCATATATGCTTGATGGTGCTTCGTACGACCGTATAATATTTATCGTCACCTCACACCACAACGAGGAGTTCCGCCGTTATATACTCGACGAGATGGACCGCAGTGGCACCTATATCAAGACCAGCGGAATGTATACCAATGCTGAGAAGGAGATGATATTCTTGGTTGTACCGCGTAATGAGTTGCCTAAGGTGCAGCGCGCAATCAAGGACTACGATCCACAAGCCTTTATGGTGGTGGCTAACGCCTACAACACCTACGGCGAGGGCTTCAAGCCAATGCCAGAGAAGCACGAGTTGGAAAATATGTAGATTAGACGAGAGACGAGAGACGAGAGTTAAAGCGCACGCCATAGAGGGCTGAAAGCCTGACGCCATAGAACGCCGAAGGCGTGACGCCATAAAGCAGTCGCAGACTGCGCCCCCAAAAAAACCTGCGCCTTGGCAAGGCTCGGAGTTCAGGAAATAGAAGAAACAATAATTTAAAAAATGAGTTACACAAATTTACGCCCATTGCAAGGTGAAGGCAAAAAGATATTTATCGAGACCTACGGTTGTCAGATGAACTTTGGCGACAGCGAGATTGTAGTCTCGATTATGCAGAAGGAGGGATATTTCTACACCGACAATATCGAGGAGGCCGACATCATTCTGATAAACACCTGCTCCATACGCGATAATGCCGAGCAACGCATCTGGGGAAGACTGAACGAGATGCGCCGTCTGCGTCGCAAGAGGCCTACCCTTCTGGTGGGTATTATTGGCTGTATGGCCGAGCGACTCAAAGAGAAGCTGCTCGAAGAGGGCAATGGCGTAGATATTGTAGCAGGTCCCGACACCTACCGCGACCTTCCGAAGTTGTGTCGCGAGGCCGAGAGTGGCGGCAAGGGCATAAATACCCTACTCTCCACTGAGGAGACCTACGCCGATATTGCACCCGTACGCCTCGACAAGAATGGCGTGAGTGGTTTTATCTCTATTATGCGCGGTTGCAACAACTTCTGCGCCTACTGCGTGGTGCCCTACACTCGTGGTCGTGAGCGCAGTCGCTCGCACGAGACAATCGTAAACGAGGCTCGCACGCTCTTCGAGAATGGCTATCGCGAGGTTACTCTGCTTGGACAGAATGTAAACTCCTATGCCGATGGCGAGGTCAATTTCCCGAAACTATTGGCAAAAGTTGCCGAGGTGTCGCCTCTTTTGCGCGTGCGCTTCGCCACCTCTCATCCCAAAGATTTGAGCGACGAGCTTATCGCAACGATGGCATCCTATCACAACATCTGCAAGGCGATACACCTGCCAGCGCAGTCGGGCTCGAATGTGATGCTCGAAAAGATGAATCGCAAGTACACTCGCGAGTGGTACTTGGAGCGTATGAACGCTATTCGCAAGGCTATGCCTGAGTGCTCAATCACCACCGATTTGATTTCGGGCTTCTGTGGCGAGACACTCGAAGACCACGAAGCTACACTCTCACTAATGCGCGAGGTGGGATATTCGTCGGCATTTATGTTCAAATATTCGGAGCGCCCCGACACCTTCTCGGCTCGCCACTATGCGGATGACATCAGCGAGGAGGAGAAGACTCGCCGTCTGACCGAGGTTATTGCCCTACAAAACGAGCTCTCACTCGAAGGTAACCGCCGCGACATAGGCAAGCGTTTCGAAGTATTGATTGAGGGCAACTCAAAGCGTAGCGACAAACAGTTATGCGGTCGCACCTCACAAAATAAGATGGTTGTATTCGACTGCGTAGAGGGTTATGGCGCAGGCGATTACATCGAGGTCGAAATTACGGACTGTTCTTCGGCAACGCTCTTTGGTAAAGCATTATAGTATATTATGAAGAAGATATTTATAGCCGCTGTCACGATTTTAGCATTCTCTCTTGTTGGATGCAATAAGCACGACGATAATATTATACCCGACACAACAAGACCATCGCTCGGCACACCCGAAGATAACGAGATTTGGTTTACGCTAACCGACAATAGAGGCCTGTTTGCGATGGAGCAAACGGCATTTAATAGTGCCATCGAGGATATTATCTATTCGGAGGAGAGCATAAGTGTAATTCGTTTTGTGGAGCCTCTTACCACAATTGGAGCAGACGCCTTCAATGGCTGCACCAACCTCCAAAACATCTCGCTTCCAAACTCGGTAGAGAGTGTTAGCGAGCGCGCATTCTTCAACTGCACCAACCTCGAAGCGATAACATTAGGAGCTCGCTTACGCAACTGCGGAGCAAAGGCATTCAACAACTGCATAAATCTCTACTCACTCCATATCTCTTCGATAATGGATTGGTGTAGAATTACCTTCACCGACAAGACTTCAAACCCTGCATACTACTCGCAAGCGTTGCTTGTAGATGGCGAGAAGATTACCAAAATCAACATTCCCAACGGTCTTGCCTCGCTTAGCGCGTATGCGTTTTGTGGAAACATCTATGTCGATACGGTCGCAATTCCATCGTCGTTGCAGTCAATTGGCGTCGGTGCATTCGAGGAGTGCACAAATCTAAGGAGGGTTGAGATATCCGACATCTCAAAGTGGAGCGCTATCGAATTTGGCAACGAAACGGCCAATCCACTATCTATAACACAAGAGCTCTACCTAAATGGAGGATTGGTAACATCGGTAAATATTGTCGGTGTCGAGAAGGTTTCGGCATACGCCTTTATCAACTGTACGAGCATCAGAGATTTTTCATCCGACAACTCTCTATTGAGTATTGGCGACAACGCCTTTCGCAACTGCACCTCGCTCGCAACAGCAGAGTTGGGCAGTGGCATAAAAGAGATTGGAGCACAAGGTTTTATGAATTGTAGTGCGCTACAACTTGTAACTCTAAATGCAGCAAATCCTCCTCTGCTTGCCAATGACGATGTATTCTCGTTCAACAGCAAGGAGCGTAAATTCGCCGTACCTGCCACATCGCTTGATGCCTACGCCAACGATACAATGTGGAGTCAGTACAAAGATTTTTTAACCGCCATTGAATAGTAATGTTCGCTACAATATCCAAATATCTGAATTTAGTAAAGTTTTCGCACACTATCTTCGCGATGCCCTTTGCGCTGATGTCATTCTCTTACGCGCTGTGGAGCAGCGAGGCGGAGTTTTCGTGGTGGCTCTTGTTGCAAGTGGTGTTGTGTATGGTCTTTGCGCGCAATGTGGCTATGGGATTTAACCGCTGGGCAGACCGTAAGATTGATGCCGAAAACCCTCGTACAGCCACGCGCGAGATACCGGCAGGGGTAATATCGCCCCGCAATGCAATGATTTTTGTGGTGATAAACGCAGCGCTCTTTGTCGCTACGGCATCGACCATAAATCTACTTACGGCACTACTCTCTCCTGTGGCGTTGGGTGTAATTATGTTTTATAGTTACTGCAAGCGATTTACCTCGTTAGCGCACCTTGTACTCGGCCTATCGCTCGCGATAGCACCGGCAGGAGCATATATTGCCGTAACGGGAACACTCACCCTTGCGCCGTGTCTACTCTCGTTGGTGGTGCTGACTTGGACAGGAGGCTTCGACATTATCTACGCCCTCCAAGATAGAGATTTCGACCGCGAGCGAGGTTTACACTCCATACCCTCACGCTTCTCGGTGGCTACATCTTTATACATAAGTATAGCACTTCACTGCGTCAGTGTCGTGTCGTTGTTACTATTTGCGTGGTACTACGCACCACATGGTTGGCTTTTGTGGATAGGCGTGGGATTGTTTACCGCTATTTTGGTGGCAGAACATATCCTCGTCACACCTACTAAGCAGCGCTCAATAGGCATCGCCTTTGGCACTCTAAACGGCTTGGCAAGCCTAACGCTGGCGATATTTGTAATAGCACAGATTATTTTATACTAATAGTCCAATAAATATGAAGAAATTTATCGAAAAGCTAAAAAGCGTAAAACTCGGACTCTTTCCGAAGGTGGTAATCGCCATCGCTCTCGGTGCAGTACTTGGTCTGTTCTTGCCCGAAGTCTTTATCCGCATCTTCAAGACCTTCAATGTTTTATTCGCACAACTTCTGAAATTCTCGGTGCCGTTGTTGGTACTTGGTTTAGTCACTCCTGCCATTGCCAATTTGGGTAAAGGAGCAGGCAAGATGCTTATCTTCGTAATTGCTATATCCTACATCTCGACCGTAGGCGGAGCGTTATTCTCGTATGGTTGCGCCACAAGTTTCTTCCCTCACATCCTCGATGTTGGCGAGTTGTCGGCAGAGGCACTCTCAGAGAGGGAGTTTGCACCATATTTCACACTGAAAATTCCGCCTTTGTGCGATATGATGACCGCCATAGTGCTGTCGTTTGTTATTGGTATGTGCTGCGTATTTACCAAGGCGAACTCGGTGAAGGTGTGGTTCGAGGAGTTCGGTGAGATTGTAAAGTACTTTATCGAAAAGGCTATCATCCCGTTGTTGCCTATCTACATCTTCACGATGATTTGCGAGATGAGTGCAAAAGGTGTTATCGACATCGTTCTCGGCACAGGCGTTAAGGTTATCGGCACGGGTGTAGTACTCTCCATTCTCTACCTCATTACACAGTATGTCATTGCAGGTATTATCGCACGCAAAAATCCATTCCGTTGCTTGTACAACATTTTGCCTGCATACCTTACTGGCTTCTCGATTTGTTCGTCAGCGGCTGTTATCCCTGTAACGACCAAGTGTGCGCTCAAAATGGGTGTGCGCGAGGATGTTGCAAACTTTGTTATTCCTTTGTGTTCAAATACCCATATGTGCGGCTCGACCATTAAGCTCGTAACCACAACAACCGCCGTAGCCTATATGTTTGGCGTGGATATTCCGTTGGCATTGTTCATAAATTTTGCGTTGATGCAGGCTATTGCAGCCGTATCGTCGCCGGGTGTTATGGGAGGTGTATTGATGGCGTCGGTCGGTTTGCTCGAAACAATCCTCGGCTTCTCGCCTGAGATGACCGCCTTGTTGATGGCTATCTACTTGGCTCTCGATGGCTATGGCCCAGCTTGCAATGTATCGGGCGATGCTGCTATTGCAGTGGTTATGGATAGACTCTTCGGCAAGAAGATGGATGCAAGAGAGGCGTAACATCTCGACACTCAGCACAATAGGCGTATCATCGGTTGGTGGTACGCTTTTTTTGGTTTTGCGGACTCCGAGGGTGGTCAAGGCGCAACATTTCTGGGGGCGCAGTCTACGACTGCTTTATGGGGGCGGGCGTTCCGCCCTTTATGGGGGCGCTCCCGTTGGTCGCTTTATGGGGTGCGCTGAAAGTTTTTTGGTTTCAGTTTTATTTCCTCCCCTAAAATAGGGGAGGTGCCCGTTAGGGCGGTGGGGTCTGTCACTCTCGTCTCTCGTCTTTCGTCTTTCGTCTCTCGTCTGAAAATTAAAAGTTTTCCGTTTTAATCCTGCTTCGCAGGCTTTTGCTCCTCCTTGCAAGAGATAGCCTGCAAGCAGTCTCTCTCCATTGCTTCGTTCGTCGCTTCCGCTTTCCCGCTCCAAACGAAAAACAAAAGTTTTCCGTTTTCCGCTTTCCGTTTTCCGTTATTTTTGCTATCTTTGCGCGATTAGGTGCTTTGTTGCGCAAAATTTACAATTTTGAGATACCCCAAAATGGTGGAAATCGGAGATGATTGAGGAAATTTTGTGCGTTGATAGGCGACAAATCCGCAGCATACTAATCGTATGTGAGGAATTTGGTGACCGACGCAAGGTGCAAAATTTACCAATCAGAACGATTTTAGGTATTTGAAACGAGAAGTTAGACAAATATTAAACAAAAAATATAGAGTATGAATATTTCATTTAATTGGTTGAAGAACTATGTTGATACCACCCTCACCGCAGAGGAGGTAGCAACAGTTTTGACTGATATTGGCTTGGAGGTCGAGGGCTTCGAGAAGATTGAAACTATCCGTGGCGGTTTGGCGGGCGTTGTTGTAGGCGAGGTTTTGACCTGCGAGGAGCACCCCGACTCAGACCACTTGCACATTACAACCGTTGATGTTGGCGGCGAGGCTCCTTTGCAGATTGTCTGCGGTGCTGCGAACTGCCGCAAAGGTTTGAAGGTTATGTGCGCTACGGTTGGCGCAGTACTCTACCCTGACGGCGGCGATGAGGAGTTTAAGATTAAGCGCTCGAAGATTCGCGGTGTAGAGTCGCTCGGAATGTTGTGCGCCGAAGACGAGTTGGGCGTAGGCTCATCGCACGATGGCATTATTGAGTTGCCTGCCGAGGCTATTGTCGGCACCCCTGCAAAGGAGTACTACAACATTACCGACGACTATCTTATCGAGATTGGCTTGACTCCAAACCGCATTGATGCAGCTTCGCATATCGGTGTCGCACGCGACCTTGTGGCATATCTCCGCGCTCGTGGCGAGCAGGCAGAGTTAAAGTTGCCAAGCGTAGAGGCTTTCGCTGTGGATAATCACGACTTGAAGATTGAGGTCGAGGTGGAGAATACCGCCGCTTGTCCTCACTATGCAGGTGTTACGGTTAAGGGTTGCAAGATTGCCCCATCGCCAGATTGGATGCAGAACTCACTCCGCGCTGCGGGCATCAACCCAAAGAATAACTTGGTGGATATCACAAACTATATCCTCTTTGAGCTCGGTCAGCCACTCCACGCCTTCGATGCAGCAAAGATTGAGGGCGGCAAGATTGTGGTTAAGAACTGTGCCGAGGGCACTCCATTCGTTACGCTCGATGGTGTTGAGCGCAAACTTACGGCTGACGACCTGATGATTTGCTCGGCAGAGCGCCCTATGTGTATCGCAGGTGTATATGGTGGTTTGGATTCGGGAGTAAGCGACACCACTACCGACATCTTTATCGAGTCTGCATACTTCAACCCAGTATCGGTGCGTAAGACCGCAAAGCGTTTCGGCTTGAACACCGATGCATCGTTCCGTTTTGAGCGTGGTATAGACCCTAACTTGCAGATTTATGCCTTGAAGCGTGCAGCATTGCTCTTTAAGGAGTTGGCTGGTGGAACAATATCGAGCGAGATTTTCGACTCGAACCCTGCCGAGGTTGCTCCGTTCCGTTTCGACTTCTCGGTTTCGCGTGCAAAGTCGCTTATCGGCAAGGATATCCCAACTGAGACCTTCCGCACCATCGTTGAGGCGTTGGAGGTTAAAATCGAGAAGGAGGAGGGCGATGTATGGAGCGTTGCTGTACCTGCTTACCGCGTTGATGTTCAGCGTGAGGCAGACCTTATTGAGGATATTTTGCGAATTTATGGCTACAACAATGTAGAGGTTTCGGAGAAGGTAAACTCTACCCTCTCGTATGTTCAGAAGCCGGATAAAACCCGTTTGACAAATCTTGTGGCGGATATGCTTACGGCTCGTGGCTTCACCGAGATTATGTCGAACTCGCTCACCAAGACTGCATACTACGAGGGGTTGAAGGCTTACCCTGTGGAGCAGTGCGTAAAGATTATGAATCCGCTTTCGGCAGATTTGGGCGTAATGCGTCAGACCTTGTTGTTCAACACAATGGAGGCAGTGCAACTCAACGCCAACCACCGCAACGGCGACCTCAAAATCTATGAGTTCGGAAATTGCTACTTCTACAACAAAGTAGAGGCGAAGGAGGGCGAGGAGGTTGCTCCGCTTGCATCGTACTCGGAGAACTACCGCTTGGCTATTGCCGTAACGGGCTTGGCAACTCCGCAGTCGTGGAACACAAAGGCAGAGCCTGCATCGTTCTACACCTTGCGTGCTACGGTCGAGTTGTTGCTCCGCCGCTTCGGTTTGGATATCTACGCTCTGCGCACCGAGTCGCTCGATAGCGACTTGTTTGGCGATGCCGTAGAGTTGTACCTCAATAATAAGCCATTTGCGCAGCTCGGACAGGTAAATGCCAAGCTCTGCAAGGCGTTCGACCTCAAACAGGATGTATTCTTCGCTGAGATTGACTTCGACCTCTTGTTGAAGGCTACACGCAAGCACAAGGTTGCAGCAACCGAGTTGTCGAAATATCCGGAGGTTAAGCGCGACTTGGCACTCCTCGTTGACAAGAGCGTTTCGTTCTCGCAGTTGCGTGCTACGGCATTCGCTACCGAGAAGAAGTTGTTGAAGAGTGTTGCATTGTTCGATGTCTATGAGGGCGACAAGTTGCCTGAGGGCAAGAAGTCGTATGCGTTGTCGTTTATCTTGGAGGACAAAAACCAAACCCTCAACGACAAGACTATCGAGCGCACAATGGCGGCTTTGCAGTCGGCATTCGAGCAGAAGCACGGTGCACAGATTAGATAATGCAATCGGCTATATAATAAATAAGGTGGAGCAAACTCCACCTTATTTCGTTTGGTTATAGACCTCAATCAGTTTATCGCACATCGTAGCCCACGAAAAGCGTTTGCGCTCGGCAGGGAAATTCTCGGCAAAACGGGCAAGTGCATCGCCACTATACAAGCGTTCTATCGCCTCACGAATACTCTCTGCCGTAGGCTCACAGACAAAGCCCACCTTGCCATCGGGTACAATCTCCGGCAGACCACCCACGCGCGTAACAATCATAGGAACGGAGAAATTATATGCTATCTGCGTCACTCCACTCTGCGTAGCGGTGCGATATGGTAAAATGAGCGCATCAGCCACCGAAAAGTAGTAGCGCACATCATCATCTTTCACAAAGCCCTCGTACAGCACTACCCTCTCGCCCAAGCGGTCGAGCAGAGGGCGATATTGTTCTTTATCGTTGTAGAACTCACCTGCAACAAGCAGTCGCAAATCGCTATTCTCAACCCCTTCAAACGCCTCCAAAAGCAAATCCAAACCCTTGTAGTCGCGAATAAGACCGAAGAATAGCAAATATCTCTTGTCGGCATCAAGCCCAAGTCGCTCACACGCCTCGTTGCGCTCAATCCTCTCGCCAAAGTTCTCAAACATCGGGTGGGGCGAGAAAATCGCAGGTGCGGAGGTGTAGGCGCGCAGTTCGCCACCCACCTGCTCCGACATATAGACAAAGCCATCTACCGCACCGAGGTAGTAGCGGTTGAATGGCTTATCAATCAGATGGTGTTCGTGTGGCTCGACATTGTCTATTTGGCAGATGACCTTCGTCTTGCCGTTTCGGCGGGCAATACGGGCGATAGTGCCGAAGCAGGGCGCCATAAAGGGAGTCCAATACTTCATCAAAATCATATCGGGAGCCTCCTTGCGGAGTCGCTCGCCCACCGCCACCCAATTCAGTGGGTTGCAGGTATTGACGATGCGCTCGATATGCAAATCGTGCGGTGCGGGGCTATCGACTAATTGACTCTTGCCGGGGAACAACAGCGAAGGGTATTGCAGCGAGAAGGTGTAGACCTTAACCTCATCTCCGCGACTCTGATATTCGCGTGCCATAGTCTCCATAATCGATGCCAAACCGCCACGATATGGGTGCGCAGGACCAAGAATAACAATCTTCATACCAATCTCTGTTTTGTATCTGTTTTACAAAGATACAAATTAAAACGAAAAACGGAAAGCGGAAAACGGAAAACTTTTGTTTTTCGTTTGGAGCGGGAAAGCGGAAGCGACGAACGAAGCAATGGAGAGAGACTGCTTGCAGGCTATCTCTTGCAAGGAGGAGCAAAAGCCTGCGAAGCAGGATTAAAACGGAAAACTTTTTTAGTGGCGCAATTTTTAAGAGGTTGTTAAAGGATATTAAAGGTTGTTAGGGGTTGTTAGTGTGCGCCACTCTAATTCCGCTAATAACCCCTAATAACCTCTAACTACCGCTAACATCCTCTATTTTCTTGGCGCACTTTTGCACTTTTCGAGATAAGTTGCTATATTTGTGGTGCAGTCCGTTGGGTTGCAGACATAATTTGATGAAAGTGTATTAGCTTTTATCCCTTTTGGAAATCCGGAAGATTTCATTTGACCAAGGGAAGCAAACACACTCGTCACTCCGTATTGACTCTTCAATAGGGGTGTTTTGCCCCATTCTTGTAGATAGATACGAGTGTGGGGTATTGTTTATTTGGTCAGGGCTATTCCGGAGCCTCCAAAAGATAAACTAATCAACCTCACACTTTCTTTTTATAGTAACGCCTTATTCGAGGTTGGTGGGCAAAAAAAACTGACCGACTATGGACAAGAACAAACTTGCAAAGGCTGTGGTGGCGATATCATTGGCAACCCCGCTTTTATCTATCGTTTATTGGGTAATTAGCGAATTAAGTTTCTCCTATGAAAACTACTCTGATTTATTTGATGATTTACTCGTTGCAGCGACCACAATTTCAATATGCGTACTGATATTTATATACCTCTATCCAAGAATATTGAAAAAATAAATTAAACATTTCGTTAAATAGTAGAAAACTTAAAATTATGAGATACACTGATGATTACGACAACGACATGTTGTCAATGGAGGATTGGGATGATATATGTGATAGAGCTATGGAGGAAGCCATGGAGATGGTTAATCGAAATCGATATAGTCGCTATAACGATGAAGAAGATGACGATTTTGATTGGGACGGTAGTGATTATGAAGATTATGACGATGAATAGTAAATTTAGCTCTCTCTGAAAATAGTACTGATATGAAGACAATTGCAAGAATTTTCAGTAACAAACCATGCACAATGGTTGTTGGCTCATCAGAGGTAAAGGCTCTAAAAACGAACAAAATAGTTTGCCTCGATTTAGAGGTTAACCAAAATTATAAGATAGAGTTCTTTATCGAAAAAGAGGGTGTAATAGAAAAAACTCTTATGCTCTCTTTAACGCCTGACTCAGTTTGTACTGCTTATATTGTATCAGTAGATTGGAGCAACGAGAATATTTCGTGTTTGAAAGATAACACTGATCCTACGCATAGGCATCTAAAAATGGATGAAAACAACAAGCCGCATTGTTTCATATACGACGCAAAAACTTTTTCGCTTTGTCATGGTATAGATGCTCCATATGAATATTGTGGCGATTTCAATGAATTTGGATTGGCAAAAGTAAGGTATAAAAGAGGTCATGGTGGCTTTAATGACTACAAATATGGAGTAATAGATAAGAATTGTAGAATGATAATACCTATTGAATATGACGATATCTCACTTACTTTAGATGGATATATTTTGGCGACAAATAGACATCCAGATACTATCTATATTTTTTCAATATCAGGAGAAATTATTCTTAAAAGGAATGCTTCGTTTGCTTCTAGTTTATCATTGCTTGAAGATTGTTGGAGAGAATATGATGGCTTGGTGTCTATAAACGATAATTATGAGGGTATGTGTTACATAAACTTGGATAATGAAATTGTGCTTAACTTAAAATATCCAGGCTATAGGTATGACGATAATTTATGCATAGCCTTTGAAAGTCCCTATTATAAGGGTGTTACAGATATAGAAGGAAATGTTATCATATCATTTAATTACGAAGAGATATATCCAATCATGAAAGAAGGTGAATATATTTATATCGTTGGTGCCAAACGAGATAAGTATTTTATCGTTGTAGATTCAAATGAACAACAAGTTATAAATGCTTCCTTTGAACAGGTTGAATTTAGAGATGACATAATTTGCCTCCTTAGAGAAAATGAGTGGTACTTTTATGACAGAAATTTCAAGTTTATCACCAAATACAAACAAGAAGATATCCGCTTATGGCGATGGATTGGAGTAAATGTAAATGGTCGTTGGCTACCATTTGATAAAGTTGTAAACTATTAACTACTATAATAATAAAATTTGTTAAATCTTAAAAACTTAAATTATGGATGTGGGATTTGGTTGTGGCTGTGCTTGGTGGGCTATAATAATTGTAGGAGGATGTTTTGCGTGTCACCCTATTTTAGGACTTATTGCACTTATAGTAGTCATATTCCTATTGATTAAAATGTCTAATGAAGAAGCTGAGTTAAGAAAACCTATAAATACAACATCTGATGTTTCTAAGCCAGCATCTCCGATAAAGAAAGCAAATATTGATTCATCTTTGCGACTATCTATTACGAAAAATCTTTTCCCTACAAAAAAAGAGAATAGTGAGAGTTTTAGACAGTTGTTAGCATCGCACGGCATAAGATATTTTTACCACTTTACAGATGAAAGCAACTTGGATAGTATAAGAAAATATGGAGGTCTATTATCGTGGAAATCATGCAACACATACGGCGTAGAAATTCCATCACCCGGAGGAGATTTACAGTCTCGACAATTAGATATGAAATATGATTTACAAGATTATGTTCGTTTAAGTTTTTGTGAGGATCACCCTATGGCTCACAGGCATAAAATAGCGGGAAAGAGATTAGTTTTACTAAAAATTAAAACTGATGTGGCCCTATGGGAAAGAACACTATTCTCTGATATAAATGCAACAGATAGCAACCATCATGTTGGAGGAACACTTTATGACTTAAAAAGAGTTAATTTTGTTGCGGTCAAGAAAACTTATGTAAAAGCCCATTTTATCCTCATGGAAACATTCCCATTCCATTTACAGATGGCTTAACAGCAACCTGTGTTGAGTCGGTATGGCAAGGCTTAAAAGTATTCGAACATCATGGAGTCGATTTTCGAACATTTAGAAATGATACTCAAAAAGATGTCAAACGCACTATTCGTAAATACGGTAAAATGCTAGGGCATGCAAAAGGAGCAAGGAGCAAAGAGTTGCTAAATTATTTTGATGCTCGTATGCAGATTTATCTACCTACATATAAATGGGTATTAGATAATATTCCAGAGGTAAGACATGTTATATCTCGCATCA
>SUZP01000035.1 GCA_015059865.1 Rikenellaceae bacterium
CTTTTCAAACTCAAAACGAGGTATAAATTCCACTATTTGAGCAAATACAAACTTGCCAAGATGCATAACTTTGAGGTTTTAGCCACAAAATTACCACCAACAATTTCAAATCAAAAAATCAAAGAACACTTGTAACTAATTTATATTTAACAGTTTAACTACTGCTTAGCGAAATTTATCGCATCAGTAGTAATTGATTATTATCAATTATATTTGTATCTTTGCAGAAAATATAAAATATAGTAAGCGATGTTTTTGGAAAATTGTACACAGAAGGGTTGGATTGAGGTGGTTTGTGGCTCGATGTTTTCGGGCAAGACCGAGGAGTTGATTCGCCGCTTGCGCCGTGCGGAGTTTGCACATCAGCGCGTCGAGATTTTCAAGCCACAGATTGATGTTCGCTACTCGGAGGATGAGGTGGTGTCGCACAACCACTCCTCTATTCGCTCCACGCCCGTAGAGTCGGCACAGCAGATTTTGTTGATGTGTTCGGATGTGGATGTAGTGGGTGTCGATGAGGCGCAGTTCTTCGATGACAGCATCATAGATGTCTGTCGCGAGTTGGCTAATCGTGGAGTGCGAGTTATCGTTGCCGGTCTCGATATGGACTTCCTCGGCAAGCCGTTTGGGCCTATGCCTGCATTGATGGCTATTGCGGAGTATGTCGATAAGGTACACGCCATCTGCGTACATTGCGGAAACCCTGCACAACACTCGCACCGTTTGGCAAAGAGCGAGAAGTTGGTAATGCTCGGTGAGAAGGATACCTACGAGCCTGTATGCCGTCACTGCTTCCTTCGTCTGCGCAACGAACAAGAGAAGCAAGGAGAGTAGTAGGAGCAATACAATAATTCATAAAACATTGCGTTAAGTTATTACGACAAAAATTAACCGAAAAGATATATGAGTGATAACATTATCAACATCAAAGAGTTGAACGAGCGCATCGAGCGTGAGAGCCTCTTTGTGGATACTCTGCGTACAGAGATGGGCAAGGTGATTGTCGGTCAGCAGCACCTTGTCGATACACTTTTGATTGGTCTTTTGTCCAACGGACACATCTTGTTGGAGGGTGTTCCGGGTTTGGCAAAGACTTTGGCTATCACAACCTTGGCAAAGGCGGTAGATGCCGACTTCTCGCGTATTCAGTTTACGCCTGACCTGCTCCCTGCCGATATTGTTGGTACTCTAATCTACTCGCAGAAGGCGGAGGATTTCACCGTTAAGAAGGGACCTGTATTTGCAAACTTTGTGTTGGCAGATGAGATTAACCGTTCCCCTGCAAAGGTGCAGTCGGCACTCTTGGAGGCGATGCAGGAGCGACAGGTAACCATTGGCGACAATACCTACAAGTTGCCCGAGCCTTTCCTTGTATTGGCAACCCAAAACCCATTGGAGCAGGAGGGTACATACCCACTCCCTGAGGCGCAGGTAGACCGTTTTATGTTGAAGGCCAAAATCTCCTACCCGAAGCGTGAGGAGGAGCGCGATATCGTACGAATGAATCTTTCGGGCGCAGGTATGCCAGAGCCAAATAGGGTTATCACCCCAGAGGATATTGTGAAGGCTCGCAAGGTGGTTGAAGATGTATATATGGATGAGAAGATTGAGAAGTATATCGTAGATATCATCTTTGCAACCCGTGAGCCGGCGTCGTACAACCTCGAAAAGTTACAGTCACTAATCGCCTACGGAGGTTCGCCTCGTGCAAGTATCTCGTTGGCAAAGGCTGCGCGAGCTTACGCCTTTATCCGCCGTCGTGGATATGTTATCCCTGAGGATGTTCGTGCGGTATGTCACGATGTTTTGCGCCACCGTATCGGCTTGACCTACGAGGCAGAGGCGGAGAATATCACCTCGGAGGATATTATCACCGAGATTTTGAATAATGTAATCGTGCCTTAAAACGCACCTGTCGTAGCGTGGAGCAGACCGAGAACGATATCTTGAAGCGTGTCCGAAAAATCGAGATTAAGACACGAGGTTTGTCGAATGAGATTTTCGCAGGAAAGTATCATACGGCATTCAAGGGGCGTGGTATGTCCTTTGCCGAGGTGCGCGAATATCGCATTGGCGATGATGTACGCGATATTGATTGGAATGTTACGGCTCGCTCCCGCAAACCGCATATTAAAGTCTATGAGGAGGAGCGCGAGCTGACGATGATGTTGATGGTCGATGTCAGCGGCTCGCGAATGTTCGGAACAACGGACTACCTCAAAAAGAATATCATCACCGAGTTGGCGGCAGTGCTTGCATTTTCTGCTTCGCAGACGGGCGATAAGGTGGGTTGCATCTTCTTCTCGGACAAGGTCGAGAAGTTTATCCCACCGAAGAAGGGGCGCAGCCATATCCTGATGATTATCCGCGAGTTGGTGGGCTTTGTGCCAGAGTCAAACGGTACGGCTATCTCGGAGGCGGTGCGCTACCTTACGGGTGTAAATAAAAAGCGCTGCACGGCATTTTTGTTGTCCGACTTTTTGAACTCTAAGCGCGATGACGAGGCGTTGAACGATGCCTTGAAAATTGCCTCTGCACGCCACGATATTATCGCCTTGAAGGTGTCGGACCCTCGCGAGAGGGAGATGCCCGATGTGGGTATTGTAGAGTTGCAAGATGCCGAAACAGCTCGCAAGGTGTGGGTAGATAGTGCATCGCAGACGGTGCGCGACCACTACGCCAAGGCGTGGGCGGAGCGAGAGGAGAGAACACGAGAGTTGCTTCTGCACAATCGTATAGATATAGCCGATATCTCGACCGACTCGGACTATGTTGCCGAACTGATAAAATTGTTCAAACAGCGATGAAACTTTTACGCTATATAATAATATGTGTATCGGCACTTTTGGTGGGCGGTATGGCGGTGGCACAATCAACACCGACCATTACCTCGCGCCTTTCGGCCGATACGGTTATGATTGGCGATAGGGTAACCCTCACTATCGAGGTCGATGCCGATGTGATGCAACACATCGTATTCCCAACCTTCGATTTTACCCAAAACCTACCCGAAGGGGCCGAGCAGAAGGAGCCAAGCATCGAGGTTATTCGCGACTTTGCTCCCGACACCATCTCGAAGGAGGGGCGCAGAGTGCTTCTCCGCAAACGCTACGAGATGGCTGTCTACGACGAGGGTATCTACAAACTTGGCAAGGCGCAAGCGTTGTATCTCGATAAAAACATCGTCGATACGCTCTTTGCCGAGCGTGAGGAGGAGCTTTTTGTTAAGACCTTCCAGATAGACTCAACGATGAAGAGCGTGCGCGATTTGAAACCTCAGAAGACTCTGAAATTACGCTTTGCGGAGTTTGGAGGTTATCTCGGTATTGCATTGGCGGTGGCTCTGTTGTTGGCAGGCGTTATTTACCTGCTGGTGCGCTATCTGCATAAGCGAGGCAAGCACCTTTCGGATCTGTTCAAACCTGCACCTCCCGTACCTGCGCATATTGTGGCTATCGAAGCACTCGAAAAGTTGCGCAACGAGAAGTTGTGGCAGAATAATAAGCACAAGCAGTACTATTCGGGATTGAGCGATATTCTGCGTACCTATCTTGCAGGTCGCTTCGAGGTGGGAGCTATGGAGATGACCACCGATGAGATTTCGGATGCGTTGCGTGAGGTCGATATCGAGCATAAGTCGAAGATAGATTTGCTCTCGGTATTGCGTGATGCCGACCTTGTGAAGTTCGCCAAAGCTACACCTGAGGCGGAGGAGAATGAACTCGCCTACAATAAGGCCTACCACTTTGTCGAGGATACTAAGCCTGTGGAGGTTGTCGAGGAGGATGAAGACGAGCCAACCAAAAACGAGCCAACCAAAAACGGAAAGGAGGAGCAAAGATGAATGGTGTAGCAAAATATATCGCTGTTGCTCTTTTGCTTCTATTCATGGGTGGCGAGGTTTCGGCACAGCAGATGAAGGAGCGCGGTTTGGTGCGCAAGGGTAATCGCCAATTCAAGCGCGAGCAGTTCGAGAAGAGTGTTGATAGCTACCAAAGGGCGTTACAGCACGACTCGACCTCGTTCGAGGCGAAGTATGACCTTGCCTCGGCACTCTATCGCACCGAGCGATACGAAAAGGCTGAAAAGACCTTGTTAGGCATTGTGAACGACACTACGCGCACCGAGTTGGAGCGTGGTGAGGTGGCGTACAACTTGGGAAATACACAGTTTGCACAGCAGAAATACAAGGAGGCGTTGTCTTCGTATCGTCAGGCGATGCGTTGTAACCCTAACGATGAAGATGCGAAGTTTAACTACGCCTTCACCAAGCGATTAATTCAGCAACAGGAACAACAGCAACAGCAGCAGAGCCAAGACCAAAACGAACAAAACAAGGATAATAAGGAGCAAAATCAAGATAAGCAACAAGACCAACAAAATCAGCAAGATAAGCAGAACGAGAATAAACAAGACCAGCAACAGCAACAACCTCAAAACCAAAACGGCAAAGATAATCAACAGCAGCAAGGTGGCGAGCGCCCAGAGGGTGCGATGACACCCGAACAGCAGGAGGCGTTGTTGCAGGCTATTCAGGCTGAGGAGGATAAGACACAGGATAAACTGAAAGAGAAGGCAGGAGTGCTTATTCGTGGTAGTAAAAATTGGTAATTATGGAGTTTGCAAATCCTAAAATATTGTGGCTATTGGTGGTCGTACCGTTGTGGATTGCCTACTATGTGTGGCGTTCAATGCAGGGTGGAGCCTCGATAGTTATCTCGTCTGCCGACTCGTTGCGACAGGCTCCTCGCACCATTCGCTACTACTTGCGTCATCTGCCTGCCATATTGCGTACGGCTGCACTTACGCTGATTATTATCGCCTTGGCACGACCTCAATCCGTAGAGCACGAGACCAAGACCGAGACCGATGGTATCGACATCGTCTTGGCGGTCGATATTTCTGGTTCGATGTTGGCTCGCGATTTTCAGCCCGACCGCCTAACTGCGGCGAAGGAGGTGGCATCGCAGTTTGTTGCCAACCGTCAGGGCGACCGCATCGGCTTGGTGGTCTTTGCAGGCGAGGCGTTTACCCAAACCCCTCTCACGACCGACCAATCATCGTTGCAGACACTGCTCGGTCGCCTGCGAAGTGGCGTGGTAGAGGATGGTACAGCGATAGGTAACGGCTTGGCTACGGCTGTCAATCGCTTGCGCGAGAGCGACTCGAAGTCGAAGGTTATAATTCTTCTGACCGATGGTGTAAATAACCGAGGGCAGATTGCTCCGCTGACAGTGGCTGATATCGCCAAAGAACAGAATATAAAGGTCTATACCATTGGTGTAGGTCGCAACGGCACAGCCCCTTATCCCGTATTTGACGAGCGAGGTCGCGAGGTATATACTGTGGATATGAAGGTCGAGATTGACGAGAAGATGCTCCGCGAGATAGCCGAAAAGACGGGTGGCGAGTACTTCCGTGCTACGGATAAACTCTCGTTGGAGCGCATCTACGAGCAGATTGACAAGATGGAGAAGTCGAAAGTCGAGAAGTTCGATATTACCCATGTCCACGAGGAGTATCTCGTCTTTGTTTTGACGGCTATTGCTCTGCTCGTCTTGGAGTTTTTGATTAAGTATATAGTATTAAAACGCATACCGTAATGTTCAGATTTGCCAACCCACATCTATTGTGGCTCCTTGCCTTGGTGCCTGTGATGATTGTCGCTTTTGCGGTGGTCTTGCAACTGCGTAGGCGCAACCTGAGCCGTTTCGGTAATATCGCAACCGTCAAATCACTCCTGCGCGATGTCTCTTCGTGGCGTGTGCATACCAAATTTATACTCTTCGCTACCGCCTTTACAGCCCTTGTCTTTGCTGCGGCACGACCTCAATTTGGTGCAAAACTGCGCGAGGAGAAGGCGGAAGGTGTTGAGATGATGTTCGTGATAGATGTGTCGAACTCGATGTTGGCGGAGGACCTCTCGCCTAACCGCTTGGATAGGACTCGCTACGCCATCGACAAACTATTCTCGCAGATGAAGCAGGACCGAGTAGGCGTTGTTGTATTTGCAGGCGAGGCGAAGGTGCAGCTGCCTATCACGACCGACTATCGTATGGCTCGCAGTTTCGCAAAACGACTCTCGCCTTCGCTTGTCGAGGTGCAGGGAACAGATCTCTCCGATGCAATAGACCTCGCTTCACTCTCCTACTCGCAGCGTGAGGGGGCAAGCCGAGTGATGATTCTTATCACCGATGGCGAGGCGCACGACTCTGACGCCTTGGCTGCCGCCGAGCGTGCTGCCGAGCGAGGAATACGCATATTCACGATTGGTATCGGCTCGCCTGAGGGTGCGCCAATTCAGATAAACGGCGAGTTTATCAAAGACGAGAGGGGCGAAATGGTTGTTTCGCGCCTGAATGAGGAGCTATTACAGCAGATTGCCGAGAAGGGCAATGGTGGCTATATCCGCGCCTCGAATGCCGAATTTGGCTTGTCGGAGATTATCGGCGAGATTGAGAGAATGGAGAAGACGGAACTCTCCACCCTACGCTTCGATGAATACAACGAGCAGTTCTATTGGATATTGTGGATTGTTCTCGGTCTGCTACTGCTCGAAGGTCTGTTGCTTGACCGCCGAAATCCTCGCCTACGAAGGTTTAATATCTTTGAGAAATAGTTAAAAAAATCTCGCTTTTAGCGGGATTTTTTATTGTCTTTGACGGAAATTGTCAAACACACCCCATACCTTTGCACCGTGTTTAACACATTAAATTAAAACTATTATGAAAAACTTTGATGTTACGAAAGGTATGCCGGTAGAGAGGGTAAAACCGCTGGCATTGCTTGCGACTACAAAGATGTGTGGCGCAGGCGAAAGAGTTGTAGATGAGATTTCTTCTTCGGAGATTGAGCCAAAGAGCAAGGCATTATGGCGACGCGAACTGCTTGTCCGATACGCCAATAGGCTGTTGGAGTGCAGTGAGAAGATTTTTGAGGATAGTCGCTTGTTCCTCACGCCCGTGCCAATCAACGGCACTACGCCACTCGGCGCGGTGATTGATTGGTGGCAGAACTACAAATGTTCGTGGGCAGAGGATAGCAGCGGCAAACACTTTCCTGTGTATGGTTGGGATTATGGCCCTTATACCAAGATGGGACATTTGTGCAATGCCGACCACGCACGCGGAGTCTATTATGTGGGCGATGACGATAGCGGATATTTTGCTTCTGCGGAGTGCGTAGTATGTTTGCGCGACTCGCTTCAAGAGGTCTGCGACCACTACCAAAATATCACCTCCGTACACGGAGTATTCGATTTGGAAGATGCTATCGAACTGCTTTTAGGAGAGAGAGTTTACAATAGGTTATAAAAAAATGGGCAGAGCAATCTGCCTATTTTTTTGTTTATAACATCTGACACTACTCTTTCGAGGTCATTATTTCAAGAATAAGCCTATCCGTTTCGCTCATTCCGTTGCGACCAATCTCGGTAAGATTGCGAATACAGTTATCGACATTATCCTCGATAATACCCTCCAACGAGGTTGTTACGCGGTTATTCATTGCGAGGGTTGCCGAGAGTACGGCTGTTGCCACACCACTCGTTACCTTCAATGAGCACGAAGGCTTTGCTCCGTCGCAAATCATTCCCGTAAGGTTGGCAACCATATTCTTCACTGCACCTGACACCTCCTCGAAGCCACCGCCCATCAAGCGTGTAATACCACAAGCCGAGCCCGTTGCTGCCACAACGCAACCACATAAAGCCGACAAGCGACCAAGGCTCTGCTTGATGTAGATGACCGTGAGGTGGCTCAATACCAAGGCTCGCAACATCTTCTCACGCTCGACATCGTTGGCAAGTGCGAATATTGCCACCGGAACGGTTGCCGAGATGCCCTGATTTCCACTGCCCGAATTGCTCATCACGGGCACCATTGCGCCACTCATTCGTGCATCGCACGCACCGCTGGTATGTGCCAAGATATTGGTAAAGAGCGTATCGCCAAAGATGTTTTTTGCCACTCCGCTATGGAGCATTGCACCCAAGCCGTGACCATAATTGCCCGTAAATGACAACTCCGCAGCCGCCACATTGCGCTGTGCTGCCTCGCCGATAAACTCAATCTTTTCGAGTGGCACCTCCTCAGCAAAATCGTAGACTTTGCGTAGTGTCAGCTCAACATCTTCGCACTCTGCAACTTCGTTGTGAGCAGCTTCATTTGTCGCAACCTCTTCGCCATTGCGGCGCACCGAACTAAAATTGGTGTGTGAGCCCGAAATAATCACCTCGGCGGAGTCGTTGCCTGCCGCTACACAGACCTTTATATAGAGAATATCGTCGCTCTCGTCAGTGACAAAAATCGAAGGTTTTACCTCCTCCAAGAGAGCCTTTGCACGCTCTACGGCTGCACTATCAACATCGCGTAGTACCTCCAAACCATACTCCGAACGCCCTGCCACGACACCAAGTGCCACGGCTATCGGCAAGCCAGTCATTCCGCTATTCGGGATGCCTACGCCCATCGCATTTTTGTAGATGTTGGCACTGAGTGCCACAGATATATGCTCTGGCTGTGTGCCGAGCGTTTCGCAAGCCTTGGCTACGCATAGCGACACCGCCATAGGCTCGGTGCAACCTATCGAAAGCACCACTTCGCCCTTGATAAGGTCTATAATTCGGTCGTGTTCTTGTGCAGTCATAGCGCAAAGTTAGTTAAAAAACGGAAAACGGAAAACGGAAAGCGGAAAACTTTTAGTTTTTCGGTTTTCGCTTGGAGTGTGAAAACGGAACTGACGCAGCGGAGCGAGAGCAAAGGCTGCTTGCAGATTTTGCCGAGCCGCAAGGAAGAAAAGCCTGCGCAGCAGGATTAAAGCGGAAAACTTTTAGTTTTTAGACGAAAGACGAAAGACGAGAGACGAGAGAATGACAAAAATAGTTCAATCATCTACAATTTTTTGGTATTATCCCGAAAAAATCGCTAACTTTGCGAGTTAGAAAAAGCTAATGGCTAAAAGCAAAGAGAATAATTAAAAAAACTATACAGATATGAGAATTGCTCAATTGTTGAAATCTACCGACTACGGAACGAAGGTTACCGTAAAGGGCTGGGTGCGTACAAAGCGTGGAAACAAGAATGTTGCTTTCCTTGCGCTGAACGATGGCTCGTGCGTTGCAAATATTCAGATTGTTGCCGACCTCACCAAAATCTCGGAGGAGGAGTTGAAACCCGTAACCACAGGTGCTTGTGTGGCTGTCGAGGGTACGCTCGTAGAGTCGCTTGGCGCAGGTCAGGGCGTTGAGGTGCAGGCGGACACAATCGAGGTCTACGGCACTGCCGACCCTGCAACCTACCCATTGCAGAAGAAGGGACACTCGTTGGAGTTCCTTCGCGAGATTGCATATCTCCGCCCCCGCACTAACACCTTTGGTGCTATCCTGCGTATCCGCCACGCTATGGCATACGCTATCCACAAGTACTTCAACGACAAGGGTTTCTACTACTTGCACACTCCGCTTATCACCGCTTCGGACTGTGAGGGCGCAGGCGAGATGTTCCAAGTTACAACACTCGATTTGAACAACATACCTCGTACCGAGGAGGGGGCAATCGACTTCTCGCAGGACTTCTTCGGCAAGCCTTGCAGCCTTACCGTATCGGGACAGTTGGAGGGCGAGTTGGGCGCATTGTCTATGGGACAGATTTACACTTTCGGTCCTACCTTCCGTGCCGAGCACTCGAACACTCCACGCCACTTGGCGGAGTTCTGGATGATTGAGCCGGAGGTTGCCTTCTTTGATTTGCAGGACAATATGGATATGGCGGAGGAGTTTTTGAAGTACCTTATCCGCTACGCACTCGACAACTGCAAGGAGGACCTCGAATTTATGAACAAGATGTGGGATAACGAGTTGCTCGACCGTCTTAACTTCGTATTGGAGAATGACTTTGTGCGCCTCGACTACACCGAGGGTATCAATATCTTGAAGGCCTCAGGCAAGAAGTTCGAGTTCCCTTGCGAGTGGGGCAGCGACTTGCAGTCGGAGCATGAGCGTTACCTCGTAGAGGAGCACTTCAAGAAGCCGGTTATCCTTATCAACTATCCAAAGGAGATCAAGGCATTCTATATGAAGCAGAACGAGGACGGCAAGACCGTTCGCGCTATGGATGTTCTCTTCCCGAAAATCGGCGAGATTATAGGCGGTTCGGAGCGTGAGGCAGACTATGGCAAACTATCTGCAAGAATCAAGGAGTTGAACATTCCTGAGAAGGATATGTGGTGGTACCTTGACACACGCCGCTGGGGCTCTGCGCCTCACTCAGGCTTCGGACTCGGTTTCGAGCGATTGTTGCTCTTCGTAACAGGTATGAGCAATATTCGCGATGTGATACCGTTCCCAAGAACGCTTAAAAACGCAGAATTCTAAAAATCGCGATTTTTAGAATGAATTGTCAATTTTTCAATTGTCAATTATCAATTAAATAAAACCCCTACTTAAAACTTGAACAGACCTATTTTGTAAGTTGCAGTAGGGGTTTTTATATAGTATGAAATTATCAAACGCACAACTGCTCTTGCAGCAGCAGAAACTCTCACCACAGCAGATTCAGATGATTAAACTTCTGGAACTGCCTACCGTTATGCTCGAACAGCGCATAAAGGAGGAGATTGAGGAGAATGTCGTTCTCGAAGAGGAGCACCCTGCCGAGAGCGAGGAGGAGCCTCAGCAAATCTCAGTCGAAGAGTATCTGCGTGAAGACGACACACCAGCCTACAAGAGCCGCTTAAATCACTACTCGAAGGATGACCAACCTCGAAATATCCAAATCTCGGGCGGTCGTTCATTGCAGGAGTCGTTGATGGAGCAGTTGGGCTACAAGAACCTCTCGGAGTTGGAGATGCAACTCGCCACATTCCTTGTCGGAAGTATAGACGAAGATGGCTATCTGCGCCGCGATTTGGAGTCGCTTGCCGATGATATAGCCTTCTCGCTCGGCATTGAAACGACAAGCGAACAGTTGGAGAGGTTGCTCTCGATAATACACCGCTTGGAGCCTGTGGGCGTTGGTGCACGCGATTTGCGTGAGTCGTTGCTGTTGCAGATGGAGGCCCAACCCCTCGACACTCCGGAGCGTGAGTTGGCATACAAAATCCTACAAAACCACTTCGAGGAGTTTGTCAAGAAGCACTACGAGCGACTGATGGCACGGCTCTCGGTCTCGGAGGAGGAGTTCCGCGATGCGGTGCAGGAGATTCAGCACCTCTCGCCCAAGCCCGGAAATCTCTTTTCGGAGGGGGGCTCGGAGGCTGCGCCATATATCATCCCCGACTTCCTGCTCGACTACCACGATGGGCAGTTCGACCTATCGCTCAATTCCTACAATATTCCCGAACTGCGCATCAATCGCCACTATGTCGATATGATTCGCGATATGGCGACACAGAAGGGCGAAAAGAGCGATAGCGACAAGGAGGCGATACAATTTATAAAGAATAAGATAGACTCGGCAAAGTGGTTTATGTCGGCGATAAAGCAGCGTCACGATACCCTGATGCGCACGATGCAGACCATTCTCGACTATCAGCGCGAATACTTCCGCGATGGCGACAGGAGCAAACTGCGCCCGATGATTTTGAAGGATATCGCCGACCGCACAGGACTCGATGTATCTACAATCTCGCGCGTAGTAAACAGTAAATATGTCCAGACGCAATTTGGTATTATTTTATTAAAATCGCTATTCTCGGAGGCTATGCAGACGCAGAGTGGCGAGGAGGTGTCATCGTACGAGGTGAAAAACATCTTGCAGGAGGCTATCGCATCGGAGAATAAGCGCAGGCCGCTGACCGATGAGCAGTTGATGAATATCCTCAACGACAAAGGCTACTGCATCGCCCGCCGAACGGTCGCCAAATATCGCGAGATGTTGGATATTCCGGTTGCCAGATTAAGAAAACAGATATAATTGATACAAAGTATCGCCAAGCAGAAAAGCAAATCTGCTTGGCGATATCTCTTGAATAAAGGGATAAGAAAAGGAGCCTGTCTAAAAAGTTTTTAGACAAGCTCCCTCTTCTTAGAAGTCGTATAACAAGACTCTTTTCTACTTGTTATTAGATATCATAAACTCCAAATCGGATTTCAGACCTACAACAAGATTGTCGTACTCACGGAGACCAGTACCACCCGGGATAAGGTGACCACAGATAACATTCTCCTTCAAGTTTGCCAATGGGTCACTCTTCGCCTGAATTGCAGCCTCATTCAACACCTTGGTAGTCTCCTGGAACGATGCAGCCGAGATGAAGCTCGAAGTCTGCAATGCCGCACGGGTGATACCTTGGAGTATCTGGTTCGAGGTTGCCGAAACAATTGGGCGAGTCTCCACAAGACGCATATCGCGACGCTTCAACGACGAATTCTCATCGCGCAACTTACGCATCGAGATAATCTGTCCAGGATGAACATTCACGGAGTCTCCCGCATCGGTTACAACAACCTTATCGTAGAGCTCGTCGTTCACATCCATAAACTCCCACTTATCGACAATCTGATTCTCGAAGAAGCGCGAATCTCCTGGGTCATCAATCTGCACCTTGTTCATCATCTGACGAACGATAACCTCGAAGTGCTTATCGTTAATCTTCACACCCTGCATACGGTAAACCTCCTGTACCTCGTTCACGATGTACTCCTGAACCTTGGTAGGTCCGAGGATGCGGAGAATGTCGCTTGGAGTGATAGCACCGTCGGACAACGCCATACCTGCGCGAACATAGTCGTTCTCCTGAACGATAATCTGACGCGAGAGTGGCACGAGGTAACGCTTAACCTCGCCATCCTTTGCTGTGATGACAATCTCGCGATTACCACGCTTAATCTTGCCGAATGTTACCTCACCATCAATCTCCGAAACGATTGCTGGGTTAGATGGATTACGAGCCTCGAACAACTCGGTAACTCGTGGAAGACCTCCCGTGATATCGCCACCACTCTTACCTACAACACGAGGAATCTTGATGATGATATCGCCGACATGAATCTTCGCATTATCCTTAACTGCGACATGGGCATTTACAGGCAAGTTGTATGCCTTAACCTCCTCGCCATTCTTGTCGAGAATCTTGATAACAGGGTTCTTCGTACGGTCCTTCGACTCGATGATGACGCGCTCAGCCAAACCTGTCTGCTCGTCACGCTCCTCGCGATATGTTACACCCTCGATGACATTCTCGTAGAGAGCCTTACCATCGGTCTCCGCTACAACTACTGCGTTGTATGGGTCCCACTCGCAAATCAAATCGCCCTTAGCAACAGCATCGCCATCCTGCTTGAAGATTGTCGAGCCGTATGGCAACGCGTGAGTATAGAGTGTAATCTCGGTCTTAGGATCTACAATACGCAACTCCGACTGACGCGAAACAACGATGTTGATAGCCTCGCCCTGAGCATTCTTGCCCTTAACGGTACGCAACTCGTCGATTTCGAGGCGGCCCTCATACTTCGATACTACATTGGTCTCGACAGTCGAGCCACCCGCAACACCACCGACATGGAATGTACGGAGTGTAAGCTGTGTACCCGGCTCACCGATAGACTGTGCTGCGATAACGCCGACAACCTCACCCTTCTGCACTGGGCGAGCCGTAGCAAGGTTTCGACCATAACACTTAGCACAAACACCGTGGCGCGATACGCAGGTGAGCACCGAGCGAATATCCACAGACTCTACTGGTGACTTCTCGATAGCCTCGGCAATGGCCTCGGTAATCTCCTCGCCAGCCTTGCAGAGTACCTCGCCAGTGAGTGGATTTACAACATCGTTCAATGCGGTACGGCCCAAGATACGGTCGTACAAGGTCTGCACAACATCGTCGTTGCGCTTGATAGCCGTAGCTGTCAAACCACGCAATGTGCCACAATCCTCCTCATTGACGATAACATCCTGAGCAACATCCACCAAACGACGAGTCAAGTATCCTGCATCGGCAGTCTTCAACGCCGTATCCGCCAAACCCTTACGAGCACCGTGGGTAGAGATAAAGTACTCCAACACCGAAAGTCCCTCCTTAAAGTTCGACAAGATAGGGTTCTCGATAACCTGCTGACCACCCTCAACACCTGACTTCTGCGGCTTAGCCATCAGACCACGCATACCAGACAACTGACGAATCTGCTCACGCGAACCACGGGCTCCCGAATCAAGCATCATATATACAGGGTTAAATCCATCGTCGTTCTTGGTCAAGGTATCAACCACCTCCTTGGTGAGTTTGTTGTTCACGCTTGTCCAAACATCGATAATCTGGTTATAACGCTCGTTGTTGGTGATAAGTCCCATATTATAGTCATCGATAATGGCATCAGCCTTATCGTATCCCTCCTGAACGAGTTTGTCCTTCGACTCAGGGATAATCACAGCCTCCAAGTTAAACGACAAACCTCCGCGGAATGCCATCTGATATCCCATATTCTTGATATCATCGAGGAACTGTGCCACCTTATCGGCACCCGCCTTCTTCATCACTACCGAGATAATATCGCGGAGCGACTTCTTTGTAAGCAAGGTATTAACATATCCAACCTCCTCAGGCACAACTTGATTTACGAGGATACGACCGATAGTAGTCTCCTTCAATACGGTCACAGGGTTGCCCTGCTCGTCGAGGTCGCGAACACGACACTTAACTGTCGCGTGGATATCTGCACGGCCCTCGTTGTAGGCGATGATAGCCTCCTCAGGACCGTAGAATGTCAATCCCTCACCCTTAACTCCTGGGCGAGCCTTGGTGATATAGTACAAACCGAGGACCATATCCTGCGATGGTACGGTAATAGGTGCACCATTTGCAGGGTTCAAGACATTGTGCGAACCGAGCATCAGGAGCTGTGCCTCCAAGATTGCAGCGTTGCCGAGTGGCAAGTGCACCGCCATCTGGTCACCATCGAAGTCGGCGTTGAACGCTGTACACGAGAGTGGATGCAACTGCATTGCCTTACCCTCGATAAGCTTAGGCTGGAATGCCTGAATACCCAAACGGTGAAGGGTTGGAGCACGGTTCATCAATACTGGGTGTCCCTTGATTACATTTTCGAGGATATCCCATACCACAGAGTCCTTGCGGTCTATAATCTTCTTTGCCGACTTAACGGTCTTGACGATACCACGCTCGATGAGCTTACGGATGATGAATGGCTTGTACAACTCCGCCGCCATATCCTTAGGAATACCCATCTCGTGCATCTTCAACTCAGGACCTACGACGATAACCGAACGAGCCGAGTAATCGACACGCTTACCAAGCAAGTTCTGACGGAAACGGCCCTGCTTACCCTTCAACGAGTCGGACAACGACTTCAATGGTCTGTTGCTCTCGTTCTTCACTGCATTGCTCTTACGCGAGTTATCGAACAGCGAGTCTACCGCCTCCTGCAACATACGCTTCTCGTTACGGAGGATAACCTCTGGCGCCTTGATATCAATCAAGCGACGAAGACGATTGTTACGGATAATTACGCGGCGATACAAGTCGTTCAAATCCGAAGTCGCGAAACGACCGCCATCGAGTGGCACGAGTGGGCGCAACTCTGGTGGAGTTACAGGGATTACATCGAGAACCATCCACTCAGGGCGGTTCTTACCCTGCGATGCGCGGAACGACTCCACAACATTCAGCTGCTTCAACAACTCGCTCTTACGCTGCTGCGAAGTCTCACGCGATGCGCGGTCGCGCAAATTATATGACATAGTGTCGAGGTCTACCTCCTGCAAGAGAATCTTGATAGCCTCTGCACCCATCATTGCAATAAACTTGTTAGGGTCGTCATTTGGAAGTTGCTGATTACCCTTTGGAAGTGCCGCCAAGATGTCGGTGTACTCCTTCTCTGCCAAGGTCTGCAACTTCTCGATGCCCTGCTCGGCAGCAGCACCAGCCTGAACAACCACATAACGCTCATAGTAGATAATCGACTCCAACTTCTTCGATGGAATACCCAACAGGTATCCTATCTTTGATGGGAGCGACTTAAAGTACCAAATGTGTACTACCGGCACAACCAACGAGATGTGTCCCATTCGCTCGCGGCGCACCTTCTTCTCGGTAACCTCCACACCGCATCGGTCGCAGACGATACCCTTGTAACGAATACGCTTATACTTTCCGCAGTGGCACTCATAATCCTTCATAGGACCAAAGATACGCTCGCAGAAGAGTCCGTCACGCTCCGGCTTGTAGGTACGATAGTTGATGGTCTCGGGTTTCAAGACCTCACCGCTCGACTGCGCCAAAATCTCCTCAGGAGATGCAAGGCTCACCGAGATACGGTTATAACCGCCCTTTGAATTGTCTTTGTTGATTGACATAATCTTATACAGTTTTTCTTTTATACCTACTTATATTATTATTCGAGTGTTACCGAAAGTCCCAATCCGCGCAACTCGTGCAACAACACATTCATTGCCTCAGGAATACCCGGTTTTGGAAGGTTATCGCCCTTGACAATTGCCTCATAAACCTTGGCACGACCCATAACATCATCAGACTTAACGGTCAAAATCTCTTGGAGAATGTTGGCGGCACCGAAGCCCTCCAATGCCCAAACCTCCATCTCTCCGAATCGCTGACCACCAAATTGTGCCTTACCACCAAGTGGCTGCTGTGTGATGAGCGAGTAAGGACCGATTGAACGTGCATGCATCTTATCGTCAATCATGTGACCGAGTTTCAGCATGTAGATAACACCCACGGTTGCCGGCTGGTCGAAACGCTCACCCGTACCACCATCGTAGAGGTAGCAACGACCTGTGCGTGGCAAACCTGCCTTGTCGGTATATTCGTTAATCTGCTCCAACGATGCACCATCGAAGATTGGAGTTGCGAACTTCAAGCCCAACTCACGACCTGCCCAACCGAGCACTGTCTCGTAAATCTGACCGAGGTTCATACGCGAAGGCACACCGAGTGGGTTCAAACAGATGTCCACAATCGAACCGTCCTCCAAGAATGGCATATCCTCATCGCGGACAACCTTCGCTACGATACCCTTGTTACCGTGGCGACCTGCCATCTTATCACCTACCTTCAACTTACGCTTCTTAGCGATGTAAACCTTCGCCATCTGGATAACTCCCGGCTGGGTAATCTCATCACCATTGGTGAGGTTGAACTTCTCACGCTTGATATTAGCGTCAGCCTTCTTAACCTCGATTGTATAGTTGTTTACAGTAGTGGTAATCAACTTGTTGAGATGTTCGTCCGAAGTCCAGTTGCAGTCACCCAAATTCAAGTAACCCATTGCGATACCACTCTTCTCATCGATGGTCTTTTTCGCAATCTCATCGAGCATCTTCTGAGTGAACTTAGCACCCGAAGCATATAACTCAACTCCGAAGTAGTCCTTGATACCTGTTGTGGTCTTACCCTGCAACAAAGTCCAAAGCTTCGATACGAGAACCTTGGTCAAAGCAGCAACCTGCTCTGCGAACTTCTGGTCAATCTTCTCCAACTGCAACTTCTCGGCATTACGGCCCTTCTTGTCCACCTTGCTTGCACGGCTGTACAACTTGGTATCGACAACCACACCAAACAACGATGGCTGAGCCTTCAACGATGCGTCCTTAACATCTCCTGCCTTATCGCCGAAGATTGCACGCAACAACTTCTCCTCAGGTGAAGGGTCACTCTCACCCTTTGGAGTAATCTTACCGATGAGGATATCGCCCGGCTTGATGTTCGCACCGATACGAATGATACCGTTCTCATCGAGATTCTTTGTTGCATCCTCGCTGACATTCGGAATATCCGAAGTAAGTTCCTCGACACCACGCTTGGTATCACGAACCTCCATGATATACTCGTCAACATGTACCGAAGTGAAGATATCCTCACGCTGGATACGCTCCGAAATAACGATAGCGTCCTCGAAGTTGTAACCCTTCCAAGGCATGAACGCCACCTTCAAGTTGCGACCCAATGCCAACTCTCCATTCTGTGTCGAGTAGCCCTCGGTCAAAATCTGACCCTTCGTTACACGGTCGCCTGTCAATACACGAGGCTTCAATGTAACCGAAGTATTCTGGTTTGTACGGCGGTAGCGTGGCAACTCATAAACGGTTACCTCAGGCTCGAACGAGCAGATAACCTCCTCCTCGCTGCGGTCGTACTTAACTTTGATAACGGTTGCATCTGCAAACTCAACAACACCATCGCCCTCGGCTACAATCTGGATACGGCTATCCGAAATCATCTCCTTCTCGATACCTGTACCAACAATTGGTGACTCGCAAGTTACGAGAGGTACTGCCTGACGCATCATGTTCGAACCCATCAGCGCACGGTTAGCGTCATCGTGCTCCAAGAACGGAATCAACGATGCTGCAATCGAAGCAATCTGGTTAGGTGCTACATCGACAAGGTTTACCTCCTCGCCATGTACCACAGGGAAGTCGGCACCCTCACGAGCCTTGATACGGCCATCATTTACGAAACGATTGTCGGCTGTGAGTGGCTCACTTGCCTGTGCGATAACCATACCCTCCTCCTCTTCTGCCGAGTAGTAGCGGATATGCGAGTTGTCCATATCGACAACTCCATTCTCGCACGAACGGTATGGTGTTTCGAGGAATCCCATGTCCGAAATCTTCGCATAAACACAGAGCGAAGAGATAAGACCGATGTTTGGACCCTCCGGTGACTCGATTGGACACAAACGACCATAGTGTGTATAGTGTACATCTCGAACCTCGAAACCTGCTCTATCTCGCGAAAGACCACCAGGACCGAGTGCCGACAAACGGCGCTTGTGGGTAATCTCCGACAACGGGTTAATCTGGTCCATGAACTGCGACAACTGCGAAGTTCCGAAGAACGAGTTGATAACACCCGACAACGACTTCGCATTAATCAAGTCGATTGGAGCAAATACCTCCGAGTCACGAACATTCATTCGCTCACGAATGGTTCGAGCCATACGCACAAAACCTATCGAGAACTGGTTTGACAACTGCTCACCCACGGTACGAACACGGCGGTTCGACAAGTGGTCGATATCGTCCAACTCGGCACGCGAGTTAATCAACTGAATGAGGTACTTGATAATTGCGATGATATCCTCACGAGTAAGTGTGCGGATAGCAGGGTCGATACCCAAATCCAACTTCTTGTTGATACGGAAACGACCTACATCGCCCAAGTCGTAACGCTTATCCGAGAAGAACAACTTCTCGATAACATCACGAGCCGTAGTGTCGTCCGGTGCCTCCGAAGCACGCAACAAACGGTAGATGTAGCGAACTGCATCAACCTCCGAGTTGCAGGTATCCTTCTGCAATGTGTTGTATATAATCGAGAAATCAACGCCCGATGGATTCTCCTTGTGGAGGATAATCGTCTTGGCGCCACTCTCCAAAATTGCCTCAATATGACTCTCCTCCAATACGGTCTCACGGTCTACGATAACGCTGTTTCGCTCAATCGAAACAACCTCACCTGTATCCTCGTCCACGAAGTCCTCAACCCATGTCGAAAGAACACGAGCCGCCAACTTGCGACCTACTGCCTTTTTGAGGTTTGTCTTGGTAACCTTAACCTCATCGGCAAGGTCAAAGATATCGAGAATCTGCTGGTCGGTCTCGAAACCGATAGCACGCAAAAGTGTTGTTACAGGCAACTTCTTCTTACGGTCGATATAAGCGTACATCACATTGTTGATGTCCGATGCAAACTCAATCCACGAACCCTTGAACGGAATGATACGAGCCGAATAGAGTTTCGTTCCGTTGGTGTGGATACTCTGACCAAAGAATACGCCCGGTGAACGGTGCAACTGCGATACGATAACTCGCTCCGCACCATTGATGACGAATGTGCCTCGCTCCGTCATGTAAGGAATTGTGCCGAAATAGACATCTTGCACAACGACTCCAAAGTCTTCGTGCTCGTCATCGGTACAATAGAGCTTCAACTTCGCTTTGAGCGGTACGCTGTAAGTCAAGCCACGCTCCAAACACTCCTCAATGGTGTAACGAGGAGGGTCAATGTAGTAATCGAGAAATTCGAGTACGAAGTTGTTTCGTGTGTCTGTGATTGGGAAATTCTCCTGGAAAACACGATAGAGACCCTCGTTCTTGCGGTTCTCCGCTGTGGTATCCATCTGGAAGAAATCCCTGAATGATTTGAGTTGTACCTCCAACAAATCCGGATAAGGCACTCTGTTGCGGACTGTGGAGAAACTAATTCTTTCTTGTTGTGTTGTAGTGGACATGTTGAAATCCATTTGTTTTTGTTATGAGTACTCAGAGAAGCTATCTTCAAATTACGCATCTACCTTCCAAAAGAGAGCTACACAAAAGGGAACAACCCCATATATAACACCCTCCCCTCAAAAAAAATGCGTCTTGCTTCTCAAAAGGGAACAACCCCTCGCGTGTGCGCGCTATATATTCCGCGCTAAAACTCTCAGCGTAAACACATTACACCCTGAGAGTATCATAAAATCTTAGGATGGGCACAGCTCAAAATGGCACTCCCATTCCTTAGACCCGAAAAGGTATAGCGCTTACACTGCAGTCGTAAGCACTATACCCGTTGTCTTAGGTAGAGGTCTGTAACCCTCGCGGAATTACTTCAACTCAACCTCAGCACCAGCCTCCTCGAGAGTAGCCTTGATAGACTCAGCCTCCTCCTTCGAAACGCCCTCCTTAACAGCCTTAGGAGCTGCATCTACGAGAGCCTTAGCGTCGCCGAGCGAAAGACCTGCGAGGTCCTTAACAGCCTTGATAACGCCAAGCTTAGCCTGACCTGCGCTCTTCAAAATAACATCGAACGATGTCTTCTCAGCTGCAGCAGCCTCACCTGCAGCAGCAGGAGCAGCAG
>SUZP01000036.1 GCA_015059865.1 Rikenellaceae bacterium
CATATGCCATTCTACGTTAGTCTGGCAAAGATAAATTCAAATCGGTTGACTCGAAAAACCTCTATAACTACCTAACTTTCAATATTTTCAAAGAACTTTTATGATTTTTTACCGGACACTAATGATTATAATAATCAAAATCGGTTATCTCAAATCAAGTCGAGGTGGGATATAGATGATTATCTTTGGGATGGAGATAAACTTATAGCTGTAGACGATGGTAGTGATAAGTATACTTATAGGGAATCTTGCAAAAAGGGTTATTCTCCCTTATTTGTAATGAGGATAAATTCCAATCCTCTATTTATGGCTCACCCTGAAATAATCGGAGTTAGAACAGAACAACTGCCTGCAACTATAACAGAAACATTGAATGATGGTTCTACCGAAGTATATACCTATTCATATACATTTGACAATGAAGGCTATATCTCAAAAATAGAAATAGTAAACAACGAAAAGAAAAGTACATGCATATTAACCTGGGAGTAATCTCCGATAAATAAATTATCGCCTCGCAGTTTGTTTTTTTTCTGCGAGGCGATTGCTTTAATTGTCAATTCTCAACTGTCAATTATCAATTTGAAAAAGCTAATGGCTAATGGCTAAAAGCCCAAAAAGAAAAAGACGAAAAACTCTCGTCTCTCGTCTTTCGTCTCTCGTCTATTTTTTAACTTGAATTGCGCCCTCTGTGCAAATAACTCGATTGTGGCTCATCAAGACTCCCAACGAGCGTTTAAAGAGTTTTTTGCTCATATTTAGTTGCTCGCGAATCTCCTCCGGCGAGCTGTTATCCGAGAGCGCAAGTGTGCCGCCCGCTGCCACGATAGCGTCATACAAAACCTCTGCCGAATCCTTGACCTGCGCAAAGCCCTTCTGCTGCAACGAGAGGTCAATGCGGTTATCATCGGTTATGCGACTGACATACGCCTCGACTCTATCACCGAGAGCCACATCGCGGAAAAGCTGATTCTTGTAAATCATTCCCCAATGGCGATTTTCGACAATTGCTCGGTAGCCGATTTCGCTCTCCGACACAATCAATGCTTCCACCTTTTGGCGTGGCGAAAGGGTTATAATATCCTCATTATTAACATATTGTTTTAACTTCGAGGTTGCCACGCAGCGGTCGGTGATATTATCCACATAGAGATATACCGCCTTGTAGGAGCCAACCACAACGCCACCTTGCTGATTGCGATTTGGCAGGAACAAATCCTTGCCCGTAATGCCCCAATCGAGAAATGCACCGTGGATATTCTTATCCACAACCTTCAAATAGGCGCACTTGCCGGCGGTGATTTTTGGTGTTTCGGTCGTGGCGACAATTCTATCCTCCGAGTCGTGATAGACAAAAACTTCGACTTCGTCATCAACCTTTTGCGTCAGCGACACATAGCGATTTGGGAGCAACACCTCATTACCCTCCTCGTCTGCAAGGTACAATCCAAATTCCGATACTCGCGCCACACGCAAGGTTTGTATCTCTCCAATTTTCATAATTTTCGCATCTTTGGCGCAAAGATACGAATATAATTGACAATTGACGAATTGATAATTGACAATTTCTTGGTTATTGGCCATTTCGCCCTGCGAATCTGTCATTTCGCCCCCTCGAATTTAACATTTTCTACAACATTGTATCTAAATAGTTGAAAGCGTATAGCAAACAGATATTAAATATTATTGTTAAACCTTAATACTTTACTGTTATGAGAAAAAATAATTTTATAGTTTTTACGAAAACTATACTCTCGGCTCTCTTGTTTGTTGCTGCACTATCGCTATCCTCTTGTGGCAAAGAACATCTAACAGAACTTGTAAAGACAAATGTAAATGGCTCCGAGTGGGAGGCGTTGCACGAGGGTGATGTATATACTCTGAAATTCGAAAACGGAACCTATACATTCGATTATGTATATATGGGGATGGCAAACTCCATAACAGGTGACTACTCGCAGAGTGGATTGGATATAGACTTCCAGCACAGGGGCTTAGTTTCGACATACGCAACATACGATACACTTTCGCTCAAAGATGGCGAGATATCAAAGGTTGGCTCGAGTATGACCGTTGCGGTATATGATACTGTATCCAACTATGAGGTTTACACGCTCAACTTCCATCTGGTCTACAAATAGTGATACAAAGTGCTGAGTTTTTCAAAACCTATTTAGAAGCCGTCTAACAAGGTGATTTCTGCGTTATACTCGTGTTCGAAATCCTCACATACGCCAAGTATGCTGCGGTTTCTCACACTTCGCAAGCCTTGAAATCCCTCTTGTTATACAACTTCGAGCAAGATGGGAGTGTCTAAAAAAAACTTGTTAGACACTCCCTTTTGTTGATTTAACCTTCAAAAGAGCCATTTCGCCCCATATTTTTTTAACCTATTGATTTTTACGCTATCTTTACATTCGTAAACCAATCGCAAAACAATGAAACGACTTCTTATATTTGTAGCTCTCCTATTAATATCTACGGTTGCTGCCACAGCGCAAAATCGCTCAAAAGTAATCTTCTACCTGCTTGACGAGCAGACAAAACTGCCTTTGCAGGGTGCTGTTGTGGAGGTCGCACCAAAGGCTGAGCCTGCCGACAAATCCTACTACACAACGGGGCGAGGGGGCTATATGGAGTTTATGGTACCTATGGGGGAGTGTTCAATCGTAGCAACATTCATAGGTTATGCCGACAAGAAATTCGCCTGCAACGCCAACGCTAAGGTTGTGAATTTGGGCAAAATATATATGCGCGAGTCGGCCACAAAGATTGATGCCGTAGTGAAGGAGGTGCATCAGTTTCGCACCACGCAGAATGCCGACACCTTGATATACAACGCTGCCGCATTCAAGACCACAAAAGATGCCGAGGCCGAGAAGCTGCTCTCGAAGATGCCGGGCGTGGTGGTCGAGGATGGTAAAGTGGAGGTGCAGGGCGAGCAGATAAAGAAGGTCTTTGTCGATGGCGATGAGTTTTTCGGTGACGATGTGACGATGGCTATAAAGAATATCCCTGCCGAGATTGTCGATAAGGTGGAGGTGTTCGACAAGCTGAGCGATGCCGCCGAATTTTCGGGCATAGACGATGGCGAGAGCTACAAGGCGTTGAACTTCGTAACGAAGAAAAAGATGCGCAATGGACTCTTCGGCAAGGGCTATGCAGGTCTTGGTTGGCAACCCGAAACGGGCAGCGAGTCGTTCAATCCGAAATACATTGTTGGCGGAAACCTCAATTCATTCCGCAACAAGCAGAAGATTACGGTTTTGGGGCTGTTTAACAATATCAATCAACAAAACTTCTCGTTCGAGGATTTGCTTGGCATAACCACCTCAGGGCGCAAAGGTCGTAACGGCGGCAACCAATTTATGACACGCCCACAGGCGGGTGTAGCACTCGTAAATGCCGTAGGATTGAACTATTCGGATACTTGGGGTAGACGCAAAAATGTAAAGTTCCAAGGTAGCTACTTCTTCAACAACACCAACACGCGCAACACCTCAGAGAATACAACTTGGTACGAGTCGCCTGCGCCTTATGGCACGCAGTATACGCTTTCCAAATCGCAGAAAATCAACAATAACCATCGCCTCAATGCTCGCATTGATTGGAAGATTTCGCGCCGACAGCAGCTCACCTCGCGTACCACGATAAGCTACCAAGGAAATCGCCCCACAACTATAACCGAGGGCTACTCGAACAACGACACCGACCTCGACACTCTCGGAATGGAGGATATCGCGTTCCGTTCGCTCGCCTACAACGCCTCATCGTCGGAAAATCGTATGCGAGGAGTTAGGGCCAATGAATTTTTGCAATATCGTCTGCGTCTGGGTGCTCCGGGGCGCACAATGACCATCACTGCCCGTGCTGGCTACCGCGACAATCGCGCCGTGCGACATGTGATGACCAACAATGCCAAGGCTATACCATACGACAACCCTCTCTACGGGTCGCTATACGACGAGTACTTTGGCGAGGGTAAGGTGTGGCAGGAGATGGAGAATAATGCTCTGCTCTTTGACCCGATATACGAATATAGAGATGTGCCGACCTATACCTATAATATAAATGGTGGCATAAACTATAACGAACCGATAGCACGAAATTGGACATTCACCACCCAATACAATGTGGTCTATCGCAACCAGAGCAAGGAGCAGGGGGCGTGGTATACCGACAACAACTATATCGTACAGGATGATAGTCGTCGCAATGAGTCTTTGACCATCAACTCCTCGACCAATACACTGCGCCATCGCGTAGGTCCGGGCATTCGCTATTCGAAGAAACGCAATACCCTTGTTTTGAGAGTGTTATATGAAAATCTGTCGCGCAATGGCAAGTTTGAGGATGGCACTAACACTTCGAGTCTTGTCAGCAAGCAATACCACAGCGTGCAGTATCATGCGATGTTCCGCTACGCCTTCAACAAGCAGAACTCGTTGCGTATTCAGTTTCGCTCGAACTCCGATGCACCGAGTGTTACGCAGCTGCACGACATATTCGATGTCGCCTCGCCACAATATATAAGTGTTGGTAATAGTAATCTCGCGCCCGAATATTCGCATAGTGGAAGTATTCGCTATATCCTCTCGTTGCCAAAGAGAGGTCAGACCTTTATGGCAATGGTGCGTGGCGAGTACTACCAAAATTCAATCTCGTCATCAACGCTCTACAACTCTAAGGGTTGGGCATTGCCCGAAGAGATGAATGGCATCTCCATTCCAAAGGATGAGAATGGCAAGCCATATCGCCCAACACAGATTACCTCCTACGAGAATATCAGTGGTATGTGGACTCTGCGTGCGAATGTGTCGTACGGTCTGCCATTGGCCTTTATGAAGTGTAACCTCAATATGACCGCCAATGTGCAGTACTCAGTTACGCCAAGTGCTGTCTACGATGCAGGGCGAACACAAGCTGAGCTTCTCGCAAATGTTGCAAGCCACAATTTCAGCATCAACAAGGCGAACAACATAGGCTACACCTTCCGCCTTGCTCTCGGCAGCAACATATCCGAGAATATCGACTTTACGCTTTCGTGGCGTGGAACATATAATCAGGCGTGGAATAGCCTCGCAAAGTCCTCGTATGGCGATAACACCGTAAACTCATACTTCCGTCACACCGCCTCGGCTTCGGTAAAATGGATTTTTGGTGCAGGCTTTACCCTTACGGCCAATGCCGCCTATCATCAATATATAGGTTTTTCGAACAACTATAATGAGCAGTATATCCTCTGCAACCTCTACCTCGGCAAGCAACTCTTCAAAAACCGCCGTGGCGAGGTGCAGATTGGCGTGAATGATATTCTAAATCAGAATACAGCCTTCTCTCGCTCGACGGGTTCAGGCTATACACGCAATGTGCTCAACAGCACGGTAGGCCGTTATGTGATGGTGCAGTTTGTCTACAACCTGCGACACTTTGGTAAAAATGCTTCGCGCAACATCTCCGACTATGAGGGGATGGATGGGAAAAGCAGGAGAATGTTTAACAGGTAAACGAATTAGGCAAGCTTTTCAACCACTCCGCAACCGAAGCGTCAGATGGCATTCGCAAGTCGCCGCGTGGCGAGAGCGATACCGAAACAACCTTCGGACCATCTGGTGCTGCCGAGCGTTTGAACTGCTGCGAGAAGAATCGGCGTAGGAACACCTTTAACCAGTGCGAAATATCCTCCTTTGAAAACTCTCCGCAGAAGGCGCGACACGCCAAATACTCAATTTTCGCAGGCGAGAAACCATTGCGCAGGAAGTTGTAGATAAAGAAGTCGTGCAGGGCGTAAGGACCTACCAAATCCTCGGTCTTTTGCGCTATATTGCCCTCGTTGTCGGCAGGGAGCAACTCCGGACTTACAGGAGTATCTACAATATCCTTCAAAGTTGTACGCACTTGTGCGTTGGTATCGTTTTCAGCGCACCACTCAACAATTTTGCGCACCAAGGTCTTTGGTATTGAGCAGTTTACATTGTACATCGACATTGAGTCGCCATTGTAGGTCGCCCAGCCGAGTGCCGCCTCGCTCAAATCGCCCGTGCCGATGACGATACCGTTCTCCTTGTTTGCCAAGTCCATAAGTATCTGCGTGCGTTCGCGAGCCTGCGCATTTTCGTATGCTGCACCACGCTCGTTAGGGTTCAAACCGATATCGGCAAAGTGCTGTTCGCAAGCCTTACGAATAGAAATCTCTCGTGTTGCAACTCCCAACTCGCGCATCAATGTAAGCGCATTTTGGTAGGTGCGGTCGGTGGTGCCGAAGCCCGGCATCGTAACACCGATAATCCCTTTACGGTCGAGTCCGAGCGTGTCGAATGTTGCCACCGTTACCAATAGTGCCAATGTCGAATCCAAACCGCCCGAAATGCCGATAACTGCGCACTTGCAGTTGATGCTCGAAAGTCGTTGAGCCAAGCCTGCGCACTGAATTGTGAACGCCTCGGCACATCCCTCGTTCAAGTCGGCAGGGATAAATGGTGCAGGGTTAATCTCGCGCTCCAACTCGCTCTCAGGTTGTGCAACATCGATTTTTATCACATCGAAACGGTTGTCGAGGTTGATAAACGATGTGTGACGGCGGCGCTCGTTGAAGATATGCTCAACATCGATATCCGCAACGGTCAATCGTGCCTCGCGCACAAATCGCTCACGCGCAGCGATGATTTTGCCATTCTCGGCAATAATGCCGTTACCCGTAAATACGAGGTCGGTTGAGGATTCGCCTACGCCCGCCGAGCAATATATATATCCGCACAAGGCGCGAGCCGACTGCTGCTTGATAAGCGAACGCAAGTAGTTGTGTTTACCCAAAATCTCAGGCGTTGCCGAGAGGTTGAAGATAAGCGTTGCACCAGCCAATGCCATATCCGATGATGGTGGTGCAGGTACCCACAAATCCTCACAAATCTCCACTCCGAAGCGTGTGCCGTGAACATCAAACAAGAGGTCTGTGCCGAAGCGTACTCGCTGTCCGCAGATTGTAATCTCGGCATTGCGAATATCTCGCCCCTCCGAAAACCAGCGGCTCTCGTAGAACTCCGAGTAGTTCGGGATATAACTCTTCGGTACTATACCGCAGATTTTACCGTTGGCAATAACTACGGCGCAGTTGTATAGGTTGTTTTTGTAGTATATCGGCATACCGATAATCGACACAATAGGTCGTGGCGTAGCGAGTAACTGCGCCAAAGCTTCATCGCCAGCCTCGATAATTCTCGACTGCAAAAACAGATCGCCACAAGTGTAACCCGTAAGCGAGAGTTCGGGGAAGACCACCACACTCGCACCACGCTCCACCGCCTCGGCGGTCATCTTGTCTATCGCCTCTGCGTTGGCGTGGCAGTCGGCAATCTTCACCAGCGGAGTCGCCGCAGCAACTTTTACAAATCCATATCTATTGTTCATACCTCTTTGTTTGAAAATCGTTCTGATTGACTCTTTTTGCACCTTACTTGCGGCGTAAATGCTCATTTACGCCAAGTAAACTGCGCTTTCCGCCACTGCGTAACGCACAAAAATAGTCTAATCACCTCCGATTTTGAATAAATGTAAAGTTGAAATTCTTAATTCTTAATTCTGTATATCGCTACGCTTACAGGCTGCATCTCGAAGGTGTGTCCCTCTTTCGAGGTCTTGCACTTTGCGAGTTTGGCGTTGTTGCCATATACCCACTCAGCCTTCTTGCCCATCAATGCGATAGAGCCGCTAACCTTGCGGTCGGCAGGGTTGAATATTACGACATACTTATCCTCTCCCAAAGTACGCGTATAAATCATAGGGTATGGGTTGTCCAAGTCGCCTACATACTTCCACTCGCCATCTACGCCGAGTGCAGGGGTTGCAGCTCGCAAAGCCAACAAGCCCTTTACATACGAGAGTACCGAATTTGGATCGTTCTCCTGCTCGGCAACATTTGGGAATGTGTAGGCATTATCGACAGGCAAATAGAGCTTCTTTGCCTTCTTTACGGTTGAAAAACCTGCATTGCGCTCGGTACTCCACTGCATCGGAGTACGGCAAGTTGAGCGATTGCGACTTCCTGCACTGCCCTCCTTGCCCGGTGCATATTCAAGGTTACGCATACCAATCTCCTCGCCATAGTATACGATTGGCGGAGTAGGGAGCGTAAGGAAGAAGGTGATAGCAACCTTCTGCTCCTCTGGCGTGTTGCGATTCATTCGTGTCAGTCGCCAAATATCGTGGCTGCAAGTAGGCATCGAAGCGTAACCTCCCAATTTGCGGTAGGTATCGTATATCGAAGTGTATATCTCCATGGGTTTGCGAATCTTACCCTCGCCCTTGCGGTTGAAGTAGCAGGTTGTAGGGGTCATCTTGTCGTCTGTCTCGCAAACCATAGGGCGATAGACTTTGCCACCTACGCCATTATGGATAAGCAGGTCGATGTTGAAACCTGCCGAGAGCGACTGCTGTGGGTCTGACCACTCGGACAACATTATATTGTTCGGGTACTTGGCATTGTACCACTCGAAAATCTCTTTCCACAATCGCTGTACTCCATCGCGATTTTTGCTGTCGCCCTTGACCAACGACTGCGCCATATCTACGCGGAAGCCATCGGCTCCCATATCGCACCAATAGGCAATAATCTTCTTCAACTCCTCGCGCACAGCCTTCGGACCCTCGGCGTCGTAGCTCTGCTCCCAACTATTCGCTGGGTTAGGATTGTAGTAGCCGTAGTTCAGCGCAGGCTGAATGTCGAAGAAGTTTTTGAGGTAGTAGCCGTTGCGAGGATGATTATTCGCTACGAACTTTCCGCCTGGCTTCTCCATATCCTGTCCCTCGGTCCAGATGTAGTAGTCGGAGTACTTATTGCGTTCCGCCTTCAACGACTCCTTGAACCAAGGGTGCTTGTCCGATGTGTGGCCTGCCACAAGGTCGAGCAATACCTTGATACCCTTTGCGTGGGCTGTGTCGAAGAGCCGCTTCAAATCCTCGTTCGTGCCGAAGCGAGGGTCTACCTTGTAGTAGTCGATGATGTCGTAACCTCCATCTTCCCAACCACTAACGAAGCAAGGCGAGAGCCAAATGCAGTTGAAACCTACGCTCTTGATATAGTCCAACTTCGAGCAAATGCCGTTCAAATCACCTATGCCATCGCCATTCGAGTCCATATAGGTCAATGGGTAGATGTGGTATATTGCTCCATTTTTCAGCCATTCGGGTTGCTCCTTAGCCGAAAGTGTTAAAGTGGCGAATATTGTCGCAATAACAAACAGAATTTTTCTTTTCATAATATTAAACTATTTAGGCCATAATTTACAGAGATTGATAATAACCTTTACTGCCTTCTCCATTGTGTTCAGTGAGCAGTACTCGAATTTGCCGTGGAAGTTCATTCCGCCTGCAAAGATATTCGGGCAAGGCAACCCCATAAACGAGAGGCGCGCGCCATCTGTGCCACCACGAATAGGCTTTACGATAGGGGTAACATCTGCCTCAACCATCGCCTCCTTTGCCAACTCGATAACCTGCGGATGTGGCTCGACCATCTTGCGCATATTGTAGTATTGGTCTTTGAGAGTAAGTTTCAGCACTCCCTCGCCATACTTGTTGTTCAGAATACCCACGATATTGTGCATCCACACCTTCTTTGCCTCGAACTTGTCGAAGTCGTGGTCGCGAATGATATAAGAGATTGTAGCCTCCTCGACAGTACCCGAAATACCTACGCAGTGGTAGAAGCCCTCGTAGCCCTCGGTATATTGTGGTCGCTCCACAGCAGGAACAAGCGAGTTCAATTCGCAAGCCACATCGATAGCGTTAATCATCTTATTCTTGGCATATCCGGGGTGGACATTGCGACCTTGGATAGCAATCTTTGCCGATGCGGCATTGAAGTTCTCATACTCCAACTCGCCCTCGTAGCTGCCGTCCATCGTGTAGGCGAAATCGGCGCCAAACGCCTTTACATCGAAGAAATCTACACCTCGACCAATCTCCTCGTCAGGGGTAAAGCCGATGCGAATCTTGCCATGCTCCACCTCAGGGTGCGACATCAAGTACTCCGCAGCAGTCATAATCTCGGCTACGCCTGCCTTATCGTCGGCTCCGAGCAGGGTAGTGCCGTCAGTGTGAATCAAAGTATGACCAACAAAGCGGCTTAACTCCGGAAAATCTGCCACTCGCATTGTGAGCGATGGGTTTAGAACGATATCTCCGCCATCATACTCCTCGATAATGCGTGGGCGAACATCCTTGCCACTCATATCGGGCGATGTGTCCACATGCGCCAAGAAGCCGATTACAGGGGCATTCTCCTTGCCTTTGGTCGCAGGGATAGTACCCATAGCGTAGCCGTACTTGTCGATGCTTACACCCTCCAAACCGAGTGCCTTCATCTCCTCAACCAAGAGGTTTAACAAATCCCACTCCTTTTCAGATGATGGGAAGGTTTCGCTATTCTCGTCTGATTGCGTGTCGATAGCGACATATTTCAAAAATCTCTCTTTCAGTTCCATAATCTAACTTTATTTTCTACAAAAGTACAAATTTTTTCGGAATAATATAGTTTAGTGTCGTAAAAAATAGAATATTATACAACTTCCAACAAAATGGGTGCGTCTAAAAAAACTTGTTAGACACTCCTGAGTGAATACTAAATGTAAAAAATAATTCTTAATACTCAATTCTTAATTCTCAATTAAATTTGTATCTTTGCGTGGATAAAACTCTAAAACTATTATGTCCGCACCATTAGCAGAGAGATTAAGACCTCAAACCCTCGAAGATTATATCGGTCAGCAACACTTGGTCGGTGAGGGTGGTGTGTTCCGCCGCTTTATCGAGGCGGGGAATGTGCCTTCGTTTATATTGTGGGGCCCTCCGGGGGTGGGAAAGACTACACTTGCACGCATTGTGGCAAATACCCTCGAAAGACCTTTCTATACACTCTCGGCCGTTACTTCGGGCGTGAAGGAGGTGCGTGAGGTTATCGAGTCGGCGAAGAGTCAAAAATTCTTTTCGGCTACCACTCCGCTACTCTTTATCGATGAAATTCACCGTTTCAACAAGTCGCAGCAAGACTCACTGCTTGGAGCTGTGGAGCAGGGCGTTATAACCCTTATAGGTGCGACAACAGAAAACCCCTCGTTTGAGGTTATATCGCCACTGTTGAGCCGTTGTCAGGTCTATACTTTGAAGCCGATGCAAGATGAGGACTTACAAAAACTGCTCGACCGAGCATTGACAACCGATGAGGAGCTGAAAAAACGAAAAATCGAGGTTGTGGAGTCGGCTGCAATGTTCCGCTTTGCAGGTGGCGATGCGAGAAAGTTGCTCAATATCTTGGATATTATAACCTCCTCGCGTGAGGGAGATTTGACGATTACCGACGACCTCGTTACGGAGGTGTTGCAGCAGAATATCGCCTTGTACGACAAGAATGGCGAGCAACACTACGATATAATTTCAGCCTTTATCAAGAGCGTGCGCGGTAGCGACCCGAACGCTGCAATCTACTACTTGGCACGAATGTTGGCAGGTGGCGAGGAACCGCGATTTATAGCTCGCCGACTTGTGATTTTGGCATCGGAGGATATCGGCTTGGCAAACCCGAATGCGCTGCTTTTGGCGAATGCCTGCTTCGATACGGTGCATAAGATTGGTATGCCTGAGGCTCGAATTACTCTTGCCGAAACGACCATATATCTCGCAACCTCGCAAAAGAGCAACTCGGCATATATGGCTATAAACGAGGCTCTTGCATTTGTGCAGAAGGATACTAATTTGCGACCTGTGCCACTGCATCTGCGCAATGCCGTAACCGACTTGATGGCGGAGCAGGGCTATGGCGATGGCTACAAGTATGCTCACGACTACGCTGGTAATTTTGTGGAGCAGGAGTTTATGCCGGAGTCGCTCAAAGGTAAGCAATTCTACTACCCAAATAGAGGCAATCAGACCGAGCAGCGTATAGCCGAAAGGTTAAAAATGCTTTGGAACAATAAATATGAATAGAATGAAACGATTTACACTCCTTGTAACACTAATTTTCACTATGACGACACTCTCTGCACAGACCAAACCGACAACCTACTGCTTTGTAGAGGGGAAGGAGCCGTTGTATCTCGACCACTATCGTGCCGAGGGAGAGGGGTTGCACCCTTGCGTGTTGTTCGCCTTTGGTGGAGGCTTTTCGCACGGCAATCGTGCTGACGAGAGGTATATGCCATACTTCGAGATGCTTCTGTCGGAGGGATTTGATGTGGTGTCGATAGACTACCGCCTCGGTATGGCCTACACACTCGACAAGACGAGTAGTGTGGGTGCGTTGGAGGGTGCGTGGGCAATGTATCGCTCGGTAAATATGGCCGCCGAGGATGTGCTGCGCGCCTTGGATTATATCCTTATAAATGCAGTGAAGATGGGTATCGACATCTCGCGCATTGTGGCGAGTGGTTCGAGTGCAGGTGCTATCGCTGTATTGCAGGCCGAAAACCATATTGTCAATCGTTCGCACTACGCCAAGAATATCTCAGCCGACTACAACTTTGCAGGTGTGATAGCCTTTGCAGGTGCCGTATATTCGGTGCTTGGCGAGCCAAAGTGGGGCGATATGCCTTGCCCGATGATGCTCTTCCACGGCAATGCCGATAGAAATGTGCCATACCGCAAGGCGACAATCCTCGCAACGGGATTTTATGGCTCGGATTATATCGCCGAGCAGTTGCACAAGATGGGTGCGACCTACTACTTCCACTCGGCACACTACCGCGACCACGCCCTCGCGCTGTCGCCCTTGACCGACAACCACGACGAGATAAAGAGCTTTATCGCTCGCTGTGTGGTTGCACGCGAGAAGATGCAACACACCAACGAGTATGTTGCCGCAGGCATCGAGCCGTGCCAAACGGAGTTTACAATTCAAGAGTACTTGGACTCAAATTATAATTGAGAATTAAGAATTGAGAATTAAGAATTAATTTTTCACTTCTAACTCCTTACTATGTTTAACAAAGCTGCTATCTTTACAGTCGCTTCCGATGCAGAGTTTGAACGCGTGGCGTTACAACTGTTTCGCCACCAGTCGGAATATTGTGCTCCTTACGCCGAGTATATTCGTCTGATTGGTGTCGAGCCTGCCGAGGTGCAGCGCGTTGAGGATATCCCGATGTTGCCTATCGAACTCTTCAAGTCGCATAAGGTCTATTGTGGCGAGCAGGAGCCGCAGATGGTCTTCACTTCGAGTGCCACAACGGGTATGGTGCAGTCGCGCCACTATGTTGCCGACCTCGGCATCTACGAAAAGGCCTTTACGGAGGCATTTCGCCACTTCTACGGCGAGCCTAAGGAGTGCAGTATATACGCCTTGTTACCCTCCTATCTCGAACGCGAAGGCTCCTCGTTGGTCTATATGGCCGAGCGATTGATTGCTGCGAGTGGGGGTGGTGGTTTCTATCTGAATGACTACGAGAAGCTGTTGCGCGATATGTCGTGCGACCACAACCCGAAGATACTTCTTGGTGTAACATACGCACTGCTCGACCTTGCGGAGAACTACGCTCCAAAGCTCGAAAATACGGTTGTGATGGAGACGGGTGGTATGAAGGGCAGGCGCAAGGAGCTGCCGAAGTCGGAGCTACACAAGGTGTTGTGCGCCGCCTTTGGCGTAGAGAAGATACACTCGGAGTATGGTATGGCGGAGTTGATGTCGCAAGCCTACTCCTTTGGCGATGGCTTGTTCCGCACACCGCGCTGGATGAGGGTGCTGGTGCGCGATGTGAACAACCCCTTTGCACGCCTTTCAGATGGCCGTCGCGGAGGGTTGGATATTATAGATTTGGCAAATTGCGACTCGTGCGCCTTCCTTGCTACGCAGGATATGGGTATTCGCTATGCGGATGGCTCGTTCCGCATCGAGGGGCGCATCTCGCAGAGCGATATCAGAGGTTGTAACTTATTGGTGCAGTAGGTCTTATGAAGTACGCAAAGGGGGATTTAGAGAGGCTTCACAACGAACTCTACACGATGCTCGCGGAGGTTGTTCGTGTATGCGAGGTGTGCCGTATTCCCTACTTTATGATTGGAGGCTCGGCCATAGGTGCGCTGTTCCACAAGGGGATAATCCCGTGGGATGACGACATAGATATAGGTATGACGCGCGAGAACTATGAGCGTTTCCTGCGCGAAGCGCCTGCGCACCTCTCGTCAGACTACTTCTTGGAGTGGTTTGGCACGGAGACAAATACACCATTCTACTTCGCGAAGGTGAAGCGTAACAATACCCTCTTTGTCGAGGAGATGTGGCGCAAGATGGATATTCACCACGGCATCTTCGTCGATATCTTTCCTCTCGACCGCATCCCCGACAACGCGCTGTTGGAGCGTCTGCATCGCTTCGCGGCCAAGTTTTGGGTAAACTGCTTTATGGCTAAGGAGGTGTGGCTGTGGCGACACTGCGGCAGGTGCGAGATTGACGAGCCACTGCCTAAATCGTGGTTGGGCTGTGCCGCCATTCGCCTTGTATCCTCACTACTCTCGCGTAAGGCAATCTACGAGCAGATGAATAGCGTGCTGGGGCGGTATAACGGCTGCAACACCGAGCGTGTAAATATTGTGCGTATGCCGAAAGACCAAATCTCGCGTGCCGATGTCGAGAATACGGTCGATATGGAGTTTGGCGGTATGATGGTCAGTGTGCCGCGCAATGTTGAACGCTACCTCCACCATCACTACCCAAATCTGCGCGCCATACTCCCCGAAGAGGAGCAGATAAATCACGCACCCTATAAACTATCATTCGATACAACAACCAAGCAATGAAATTACTCTCTGTAATCATACCTGCCTACAATATGGAGGCCTACCTCGCACGATGTGTCGAGTCGATACTGCGTACGCCATCGTTGGCTGCGGTGGAGATTATCATCGTGAACGATGGCAGCAAGGATAAGACTTTGCGCATAGCGCGCCAATATGCCGAGCGATATGCCGATACGGTGCGCGTCGTGGATAAACCAAATGGCAACTATGGCTCGACCATAAATGCTGCGCTACCCTTGGCGCAGGGCGAGTATGTCAAGATTTTGGATGCTGACGACAGCTTCGATGGCTCGCGCGTAGCGGAGATGCTCGCCTTTCTGCGCAAAATGCAGGGGGTGGATATGGTCGTTACCCCCTTTGTTGAGGTCAAAGGTCGCCGTGAGCGTAGGGTGGAGTACAATATCTATGGTCGTAAACTCTACGAGTATGGCAAGAGTTATGATGCTGACAAGGTCTTTTCGGATGGGGCTATGCGCTACTTTATGATGCACGGCATCTGCTATCGTACTGCGCTGCTGCGCGATATGGGCTACCGACAGAGCGAGGGTATCTCCTATACCGACCAAGAGTGGGTGTTCTACCCGCTGTTCCGCGTCAAGACCATAGCCTTTGCCGATATACCTCTCTATCGCTACAACCTCTCGCGCGAGGGGCAGACTATGGATGCGAAGGTGCAGATGCGTAGCCTTGCACAGCTCGTTGCTGTAACGGAGGCTATGGCCTACTACTTTGTGACGATGTCACGCTCGGTGCAGTCGGGCGCACGACTCGCCTTCTTGCGCAATATCGTGGCCGATAGAATGCGTATTGTCTACCGCAAGTATCTGCTCGTGATGGATAATCAGATGTTTGCCGCCTCCGACTTTCAGTTGGTAGATGCGCGTCTTATGCGCCTTGCCGACCAGTGCGGAATTGAGTCGTTGGCTGTGCCCGTGAATAATATTCTGCGCGTAGACTTGCTGCGCCCTTGGCTGCGACGCAATCGACGATATTCTGCCCTTGTGCGCCACCTACTCCTAACCGCAGATATCCTGATGCAGTGGGTGTATGCAGTGGTGTTTGGGCATTAAAGGTGCATAGCTAAAATAATTCTCAGTTACACAATATCCTCCGTAAAATACCGTTACATATATTGTGGCAAACGGTTATTTGATAACAATTCTCGGCTCAGGCGAGAAAAAGAACATTATGCAGGTGAAAAAACTTTGAAAACTTTTTTGGTGTTTTAAGTTTTCTTACTATCTTTGCACCGTTGTAAAGTGCATTGTATGTCGAAACGAGAAAAAGTTATCAAGCGAGCAGCGGAGATGATTGCCGAATTGGGTGTTAAGTCATTGCGTGTCGATGATTTGGCGAGTGATTTGGGAATCTCGAAGCGTACTCTCTACGAGATGTTTGGCGATAAGGAGGAGCTGCTCTACCATAGTGTTAAGCATCTTTTGCAGAGTGAAGCCAACGAAATACAGGCTGCGGTAGTGGTTGAGCAGTCGGGTATCCCGGCGTTGTTTGAAACATTCGATGCGATGATGGCTCGTTCTGCGGTGCGCAAGCGACTTACGGAGAACTTATCGAAGTTCTACCCCGAACTGTATGAGCGAATTATGACAGAAAATCGCGACTACGGTTTGACTGTATTGCGCGAGAAGTTGAATAGATTGGTTAAGGAGGGCTTGATTTCGGAGATGGTAAATATCGACCTCTCGATAACGATGTTCTACTATACCTCGATGGGGTTGATGCGCCGACACGGTCGATTGGTGCTGCCGAATGGGGTTACCGAGTTGGAGGCGTTCCGCTATACGATAGTAAACTTCTTCCGTGGTATTGCAACATTGAAGGGTGTGGAGCAGATTGATGCTTATATTGCACAAAAAGCAGCAAACTAAAAAAACAGAGAGAAACTATATAATATAATTAAATGGTAAGATGAAAAAACTTGGTTTATTTTTGGGTTTTATTACCTTGGCGCTGACCTCGGTAGCACAGAGTACCGAGCAGACAGCTTTGACCTTGACTTTGGAGCAGGCTCTCGAAATAGCATTGAGCGAGTCGCCTACAATCAAGGTTGCAGAGCAGGAGATTGAGATTAAACGCTACGCAAAGCAGGAGACCTACGCCTCGTTGTATCCTCGTTTGGATGCTACGGCGCAGTATCAGCGTGTCTTGGCAAAGCAGACAATGAGTATGGACTTTGGCGGTCAAACTCAAACCATCAAGGTAGGTAGTGATAACTCGTTCAATGGTGGTGTTAGTGCTTCGATGCCTGTGGTAAATGCGCAGTTGTGGGAGAGTTTGAAGATTTCGGTGGCAGATGTGATGCTCGCAATCGAAAAGGCGCGCTCGTCGCAGATTGATATGATAGAACAGGTGTCGCAGGCCTACTTCTCGGTGCTATTGGCTAAGGAGTCGTTGGTGGTCTACCAGCGCGTATACGACAACGCTGTGGAGAACAACAAAAATATCAAAAAACGCTACGATGTAGGCTCGGTGTCGGAGTACGACTTTATCTCATCGAATGTGTCGGTGCAGAATGCTATTCCGAATGTTATCGAGGCGCAGAATAGCGTGGTTTTGACCTTGTGGCAGTTGAAGGCGTTGCTCGGCATCGACTTGAAGAAGAATATCGATGTTGCAGGTTCGTTGGCGGACTACGAGGCGCAGATGAACTACGCTCACACGCTCGACCAACTCGACCTCTCGAAGAACTCGACCTTGAAGCAGTTGGATATTCAGGAGGGTATGCTCGAAAGTGCTTTGAAGATTACCAAGTTGGCAAATGTGCCTACCTTGTCTATCAATGCGGCATACCTCTACACCGCACTCGGCAACGATGGTAAATTCTTCCAAGCTAAGGCGTGGAACCCATATTCGTATGCAGGAGTACAGTTGAATATCCCGATTTTTGCGGGTAATCAGCGTCGTGCCGCTACGCGTCAGGCAAAGTTAAACCTCTCGAACTTGCAGTTGCAGCGCGAGAATGCTGAGCGTCAGTTGCAGGTGGCAGTAGTGAACAGCCTGAACAATATGCAGACCAATGTCAAGAAGTTCTCGGCAGCAGCGGCTACCGTAGGTCAGGCACAGCGTGGTTACGAGATTGCAGTGAAGCGTTACGAGGTAGGTCGTGGTACGCTGGTCGATGTTGATAACTCGCAGTTGCAACTCACTCAGGCGGAGCTTGGTCGCAATAGCGCGATATACAACTTCTTGATGGCGAAGATTTCGCTCGACAAGATTTTGGGCAACCACAATGTAAAGAGTAAGCACGACTATATCGACCGCTACGAGTCGATGTACGAGAAACGATACGGAAACAAATAATAAAAAACAGATATAACTATGAAGAAGATTTTTTTGAGTTCGATGTTTGTAGTGGCAGCCGTAGCGATGGTGTCGTGCGGCTCGAAGCAGGCTGCAAAGCAGAGTGTAGAGCAGGAGGTTGTTACACTTCCAAAAGTTGAGGCTCAGCGTGTAGCGAGCCGTATGGTGTCGCAAGAGGCAACATTTACAGGTACGGTAGAGGCACAGGTGGTGAATAATATCGCACCGCAGCAGCCATTGCGTATCAAGGAGATTCGCTTCGATGTGGGCGACCATGTTAAGAAGGGCGACCTTTTGGTAAAACTCGATAACTCGTCACTCGTTCAGGCTAAGGCTCAGTTGGACAATGCGAAGAAGGAGTACGAGCGTACAAACGAGTTGTATGAGTTTGGTGGTGCTTCGAAGTCGGAGTGGGACGCACGCCGCTTGCAGTATGAGGTGGCACAGACCGCCTACAACAACCTTGTTGAGAATACTACACTCATCTCGCCTATTTCGGGTATCGTCACTGCCCGCAACTACGACAAGGGCGATATGTATGCAGGACAGCCAGTGTTGGTTATCGAGCAGATTAAGCCGGTGAAGATTATGATAAATGTGTCGGAGCCATTCTTCGGCAAGTTGAAGAGGGGTATGCAGGTATATGTTACCCTCGATGCTTATGGCGACGAGGTGTTCAAGGGTAAGGTTGCACGAATCTATCCTACAATCAATCAGGCTACTCACACCTTCCAAGTTGAGGTGCAGATACCAAATGCAAACGAGCGTGTTCGCCCGGGTATGTTTGCGCGCGTAACGCTCCCATACGGCAAGAAGAACAATGTTGTTATCCCTGACCGTGCCGTGCAGAAGTTGATGGGTTCGGGCGACCGCTATGTATTTGTATATAACCCTGCGGATAGCACCGTGCGTTACTCGAAGGTTGAACTTGGTCGCCGTCTTGACACCGAGTTCGAGGTATATTCGGGCGTGAAGAGTGGCGAGATGGTCGTTACAAAGGGACACATGGGTATTACCAATGGCTCGAAGGTGGAACTTGTTAAATAGTTAAAGCTTATTTACAATGAATATCTATAAATCAGCAGTCAATAATCCGATAACGACAATACTTGTCTTTATTGCGATTTCGATATTCGGTATCTTCTCGTTGGCGAAACTGCCTATCGATATGTTTCCGCACATCGAGACTACCAATATCATGGTTATTACCGCCTATCCGGGTGCGAGTGCAATCGATATTGAGGAGAATGTAACCCGCCCCCTCGAAAATACTCTCAATAGCGTTGAGGATTTGAAACATATCCATTCGCAGTCGAAGGAGAATATCTCTATCGTGGTGCTCGAATTTGAGTATGGAATTGATAGTGATGTTGCTACGGCAAATATCCGAGATAAACTCGATGTTGCGACCAATATCCTCCCTGATGATGTCGATAAACCGATTATCTTCAAGTTCTCGACCGAGGAGATGCCTATTATGCTCATGTCAATCAAGGCTAACGAGTCGTGGAGTGGTCTGTATAAGATTATCGATGAGCGTGTTACAACACCTTTGGCTCGTGTCAATGGTGTAGGTTCGGTGTCGGTAACGGGTATTCCTGAGCGACAGATTCAAATCTATTGCGACCCTTACAAGTTGGAGGC